>JBBQYK010000206.1:0-9142 GCA_038208765.1 Verrucomicrobiota bacterium | reverse complement strand
GGCCGCGCCGGTGAGCAGCAGGCGCAGCAGGTGCATGGCGTGTTTCCAGCGCACTTGGCCGTGGTTGCGGATGTCCTGCTCGATCTTCTTGAACTGCGACAGGGCGTAGCCGTTGAAGGTCTGGAAAATCATCTGGCTCAGGAAGGCGTCGCGCATCACCAGCAGTTCTTCGCCCAGCGGCGTGATTTTTTCAACCATCGGCGAGTAGAGGCATTCGAGGATGTTCGGGTTCGCCTTGAGCGCCATCGTGAGGAATTTCTGCAACTCCCAGTAGCAGCTTTGGGTGGCATTGTCCTCGAATTGTTCTGGAGCGCCGAAGAGCGACCACTGCAATTCCGACGGCGCCAGGTAGATGCCGCGCCGGTCGGTGTCGGATTCGTCGCTGTCCAGTCCATACGCGCGCGAGCCGACGACGCAGCGGTAGATGATAAGGGATTCGAGATCGAACGAAGCACCGATCTCCAAATCGGCACGAGCCGAATCGGAGTTCGGCGCTCCGAGGCGATCCTTGAAGTGCTTGAGGACTTCCAGCTTCTCGCGCGTGAACGACGCCTCAAAGCCGTCGGGAAAGCGGACCAGGAATTGATTCTGCTCGCCCGTGGGCGTGCGCGTGACGACACCCACCGCGCCGCGTGGATGAACGAGCGAGTGGTTCGTGCCGCGCACTTCCACCAGCGACACGACCTGGGTGCCGGCAAAGATATTGTTGGGCTGATGTGACATGGCCGCGATCAAGATTAAGCAAAACAGAAATTGCCGACGAGCGAATAGCTGAGGCTTGGAATCCTCGGCTTCCGACGATGAGTTCGTTTTTGATCCGGTCGAAACGCTTGTTTGGCCGCCCGGACGTGGCTAACTTCCCGGCATGAGCACGATTACGGTTCCACTGCCGGAGGAGGATTTGAAATTCCTCCGCAGCTACACGAGCGCGCAGGGGACTTCCGCCGAGGCGTTCCTCGCGCGGCAGGCGCACAATCTCCGGGCGCACTTGCAGCGGGCGCTCCCTCCCAAGGTGTCGACGGCGAGCGGCATCATCGCGCCTGGCGCGGATGAGCAGGAATATCGCGAGCATCTGGAGAAGAAGCACGCGTGACGATCACGGTGGACATCAACGTGGTGCTGGATGTCTTCCAGAAACGCGTGCCGCACTACGCGGCTTCGGCGCAGATGGTGGGTCTGGTGGAGTCGGGAACCATCCGCGGAGTCTTCCCGGCCCACGGGTTGACCACGCTTTATTATCTCATCCGCAAGCACGCGGCGAAGCCGGATGCGGAAGCGGCGATGGAGCAAGTGCTGCGTCATTTCCAGATCGGCAACCTTGAGGCGGTTGGCTGGCAGAGGGCGCGACAACTCGGGCTGGCGGATTTCGAGGACGCGGTCGTGGCGACGGTGGCGGAACAGACTGGTTCGGCTTTCATCGTCACCCGGAATGTCGGCGACTTCACCGGTTCGCCCGTGCCCGCAACGACACCGGCGGATTTTCTCAGCCAGCTTGCCCCCGCGTTGCGGCTTGGGGACGAAACACGTTGAACCAGGGTCCAGTTCCGCAGTTCGGTTTCAAATCGCCAACGGCTCAAACAACTCATCCACCTTGCCATTGCTGTCGGCGAACGAATCTAGATGGACGCCGGCTTTGTCGAGCAGCGTCAGGTGGAGATTGGCCAGCGGGGTCGGCTTTGCGAATTTGATGTGCCGCCCGCCTTTCATTCCGTGCGCCGCGCCTCCGGCGACTAGGATGGGCAGATTCGAGTGGTCGTGGATGTTCGGGTTGCCGATGCCGCTGCCGTAGAGGATGAGCGAGTGATCGAGCAACGTGCCGTTGCCCTCCCGGGTGGCTTTCAACTTTGCGACATACTCCGCGAAGAGCGAGACGTGGAAAGCATTGATCTTCGACATCCGCTCGATCTTCGCGGGATCGTTGCCGTGATGCGAAAGCGGGTGATGCGGATCGGAGACGCCAATCTCAGGGTAAGTGCGGTTGCTCGTCTCGCGCGCGAGTTGGAACGTGATGACGCGCGTGACATCGCCCTGCATCGCCAGCACCTGCAAGTCGAACATCAACCGCGCGTGATCCGCGTAAGCGGCGGGCACACCCACCGGACGATCCAAGTCCGGCAGCGGATTGTCCTTCGCCTCGGCCTCGGCCTTCTGGATGCGCCGCTCCACTTCGCGCACCGTGTCGAGATATTGGGTGACCTTCGCGCGGTCCCCGGGGCCGAGATTGCGTTGCAGGCGGGCCAGATCATCGTGGAATGAGTCGAGCAGGCTCGCCTTCTTCTTCAACGCGGCCCGGCGCTCGGCAATGCTGCCGCCTTCGCCGAACAAACTTTCAAACACGATGCGCGGATGCGCTTCCGCCGGCAGCGGTGTCGTGGGCGACGACCATGAAAGGTTGTTCTGGTAAACGCAGGCGTAGCCGTTGTCGCATTGCCCAACTACCTGAAGCAAATCCATCGCGAGTTCCAGAGACGGCAACTGCGTCCCCTGCCCTATCCGCTGCGCCGCGATCTGATCCACGGTCGTGCCCAGATAGTAATCTGTGCTTTCCGTCAGTTTCGCTTTGGCTGCGCTCAGGAAGGCGGCGTTCGAGGTCGCGTGACTGCCTGGGTAGGCGTTCTGCAATTCCAAATTTGAAATCGCCGTGATGTGCTCCCGCACCGGCGCGAGCGAACTGAGAATCGGCGAAAGCTGATCCAGCTTGTCGCCGGGCGGCGTCCATCGCGTGATGTCGCAGCCCATCGGCATGAAGACGAACCCAAGACGGCGCACCGGCTGGGCGGCGGTCTTCGCCAGCGGTGTCGCGGCGGGCACCATCGCCTCCAGCAGGGGCAACGCCATCGTGGCACCCACGCCGCGCAGAAACGTCCGTCGCGGCATGAACTTTTTCGTGATGATGGAAGGTCCGACGGGTTCAACTTTCATACTCAATTCAAATCCTGCCCGCAAACCCTCAGGTGTGGCAATAGCGGAGCTTTGTTTGTTTGCGCAAAAGAAGGGATTCGCGGTCGTCCAGATGTTCAAGCAATGCGCGGGACGAAAGTGAATTCCGCCTGCGGACCGCTGCCCGATGGATCAGCCGCGGGCGCGGAACGTGATCCGCGTTCACCTTCTGGTGCGTGATCCACGTCATAATCCGAGAACGAGCTTGTAGATCAGCCCGAGCGCACCCGCCCCAAGCACGACCGGGATGATGCCCCACTTCCATTTCACCATGCCGACGAAGGCAATGGCGCACACCACAACGGCGAACCAGTCCACGGCGCCCTTGGCGGGAAAGAGAACGTGCAGGCCAAACCAAACCGCGAGGTTGAGGATGACGCCCACCACGGCGGCCGTCACTGCTGACAGCGATGTCGTGAGGTTGTCGTTGCCACGCAGTTGTTCGATGTGCGGTGCGCCCAGGAAAATCCAAAGGAAGCAGGGAACGAAGGTCGTCCAGGTGGTAATGAACGCGCCGAGCGTTGCGCTAAATAGCGGGGAGAGGTTGCCAGGTTGATTCCAACCGCCCAGGAATCCAACGAATTGCAAAACCATGATCAGCGGACCTGGTGTGGTTTCAGCCAGGCCGAGGCCGTCGAGCATCTGTCCCGCACTCAGCCAGTGATAATTCTCCACCGCCTGCTGCGAAACGTAAGGAAGCACCGCGTAGGCACCGCCGAACGTGACCATGGAAGCTTTGCTGAAGAACATTCCTTCTTGGAACAACGTGTGGCCCCAACCAAACACCAAGCCAATCGCGACGACGGGCAGCCACCAGAGCACCCCGCAAACAAGAATGACTTTCACCGCTCGCCGCAAAGAGGGTTTTGCGTGGGCCGGCGTCGTCGAGTCATCATCAAGAATCGATTGGTCGGCCAGGGCGTGTTTCGCGCCATGACCGCTCACGATGAGAAACTTCTTCTTCCAAAGTTTGCCCCCAATGAAACCGATGACGGCCGCGCTGATGATGATGACCGGAAACGGGACCTTGAAAAAATAAATGGCGACGAAGGCCAGCACGGCGATCGCCCACATCACTTCGTTCTTGAGAGCCTTGCTGCCAATGCGGATGACTGCGGCAGCGACAATCGCGAGCACCGCCGGTTTTAGTCCGTAAAAAATCGCGGCGACCCACGGGACGTTTCCAAACTGCACGTAAACGAAACTCAACGCCCAAAGAATGAACATCGACGGAATGACAAAGAGCGCGCCGGCCACGATGCCGCCCCAGACTCGATGTAAAAGCCAGCCGATGTAGATGGCCAGTTGCTGCGCTTCCGGCCCGGGCAGCAACATGCAGAAGTTCAGCGCGTGCAGAAAACGGTTGTCGCTGATCCATTTCCGCTTCTCGACCAACTCCGTGTGCATGATGGCAATCTGGCCGGTCGGTCCGCCGAAGCTGATGAACCCAAGCTTCAGCCAAAAGCGAAAGGCTTCGGCAAAGGTCGGATGCTCCTGCGACTTTCCCGCTTCCGTCGCTGTTGCAATCGTCTTATTCATGCGTTTCTCCGTGAACTCGTGTAGGCGTTTACGGCTCAGGCCGTTCCATGGTTGACACGGATACATGCGTGCCCTACGTGCTTCAACAGCTTTCGAGGAGACAAGACCATGAAGACGAAATTTTTTACCGCCCTGCTCACTGGGCTTTGCGCGCTTTCCGCTACTGCCGCGCAACTCGACACCAACCGCATCGAACAGATCACCGGCCACAAGGGAAAATGGAATGCCGAGGAATCCGTTTTCAAGATTTCGCAACCGCGCAGCGACGTGAAGGTCTCCGTGGACAAATGGCAGATGCCACCGTTCATGGGGCTGACTTCGTGGGCCGCATTCAAAGCCGGCATGAAGGAAAGCGCGATGGTCATGGGCGACCTCGTGCTCTTCCAGGACGAGGTGAATCCGGTCATGAGTGTGCTCTTCGAGAACGGTGTCGAAGTCACCGCGCTGCACAACCATTTCTTCTACGACAATCCGAAGGTCTATTTCATGCACATCGGCGGCGAAGGCAGTGTCGAAAAACTCGCGCAAGGCGTGAAAGCCGCGCTCGCCAAAACGAAAGAGATTCGCGCCGGGAAATCGCCACCGGCCGAGAACTTTGGCCGCGAAATTCCAGCGGCCAGTTCGATTTCTGCTGACGCGTTGCAGAAAATCTTCACCGCGAAGCCCGAGGTCAAAGACGGCATGGCCAAATTCGTTTTCGGCCGCGTCACCAAGATGCCGTGCGGCTGCGAAGCGGGCAAAGAAATGGGCGTGAACACCTGGGCCGCCTTTGCGGGCGCAGATGACAACGCGGTCGTGGACGGTGACTTCGCCTGTCAGGAAGACGAGTTGCAACCCGTGCTCCGCTCGTTGCGCAAAAGCGGTATCGACATCGTAGCCATTCACCAACACATGACCCACGAGCAACCGCGCTACCTGGTCCTTCATTACTGGGGCCGAGGCAAGGCTGCCGATCTCGCGAATGCGATTCGCCTCGCTCGCGGCGAACAGACGAAGGCCACCGCCTCTGCGGCGCGTGAAGCCGGAGGTTTCCAGGAAGTGAACGCCGGGCACTTCAACAAGCATCGCAGCGATGGAGCCGTGGTGCTCGACGTTCGCAGCCCGGATGAATTCGCCAAAGGCCACGTGCCCGGCGCGATCAATCTCGACATCAACGCACCGGGCTTCGCCAGCAAAGTCTCCGACTTCGACAAAGCAAAACCGATCCTCGTGAACTGCCACGTTGGTTCGCGCGGCGTGATTGCAGCCGCAGAATTGGCGAAGCTCGGATTCAAGACGGTGTGCAATCTCGAAGGCGGGCTTGCAGCCTGGGAGAAGGCCGGAAACAAAGCCGCAGAAGGCGAAGCCAAACCGGAAACCAAGTAGTATGAAAACGTTCCTTCACATTGCCATCGGCGCGGCGTGACCACCTCGAAAGACAACGTTTGGCTCGCCACATTTGGACAGGAGTATCAGATCTTGAAGCGCACCAAGCTCCTCTCCGAAATCTACTTTGTCAGTCGCGATGAGCAGGGCGATCACCACCGCCTCGCCGCCAACGTCGGCTTCAAGCAAAAGCTTCTCGACAACCTCACCATCCACGCTTCGGTCGGCCAGAGTCTGCGCGAGCACAATCGCGGCGGCCCGGACATTCGCGCCTACGCCGGCCTCAAGTGGGAGTTTGATGCGCCTTGGCGTTAGCTCTGAGGAACGCTCCGCACGCTGAGAGTTCCTCGACATTAAGACGGCCTTCAGGATTTTCTCCGTCGCGCCTCCGACCTCCTTCGGCCCGAGCCATCTAGCGCCGGCTTTCCAAGCGACACATGGCGAGACTTTCCAGTCAGGTTTTGGCGGTAATGGGAAGACGCGCCGTCACTGCGCTCGCCGCATCGTGAACGGTGTGCTCTTAGCGACTCCCAGTATGACGGACGAGAAGCGATAGTCATTCGCCTGGGCTTCACGGACAATTTTGCGGACGGCGGGTGCGTCGGACGGTTCCACACCACGACCGAGCGCGAAGATGAGCAACTTTTCGGTCAGCGTGCTGACGAACAGGTCGGGCTGTTTGAGCAAGCCGGCTTCGAGTCCGGCCACGCCGGTGAATTTGCTGCCGTCGGGCAGTCCGCCGGTCGCGTCCACGGGCTGGCCTTCTTCGAGCGTGCGCCAGCGGCCAATCGCATCGTAGTTCTCCAGCGCAAAACCCACCGGGTCCATCAAGTTGTGGCAGCTCGCGCAGGCGGCGTTGGCGCGATGCTCGGCGAGGCGGGCGCGGACGGAGAGATTCGCCGAGATCGTGTTGTCCTTGAGCGTGGGCACATTCGCGGGCGGCGGAGGCGGCGGTGTGCCGAGAAGATTTCCCAGAATCCAATGCCCCCGAATGACCGGCGAGGTGCGCGTCGCATACGAAGTCACCGTGAGCACGCTGCCCTGCCGGAGCAATCCGCCGCGCTCGCTGTCCTTGCCCAAGGCGACGCGACGGAAGTGGCTGCCGTACACGTTGGGAATTCCGTAGTGCTTCGCGAGCCGCTCATTCAGGAAGGTGTGATCCGTTCGCAACAAGTCGAGCACGCTGCGGTCTTCGCGCAGCATCGTCTCGAAGTGCAGTTCAGTTTCACGGCGGAAAGACTGGCGCAAGTTGTCGTCGAAGTCGGGAAAGAGCCGGAGGTCGGGCGTGATGGATTCCAAATTGCGCAGGTGCAGCCATTGCTCGCCGAAGTTGCGGACGAGATTCAGCGCGCGGGAATCGGCCAGCATCCGGCGTACTTGTTTTTCCAGCACGCGCGGCTGGTGCAAATCGCCGCGCTCCGCCGTCGCGAGCAGTTCATCGTCCGGAATGCTGCTCCACAGGAAGAACGAGAGGCGCGAGGCCAGCGCCACATCGCTGATGCGATAGACTGCGTTCGGAGCGACGCCGGCCGGTTCCTGCTCGATGCGGAACAAGAACTCGGGGTTGGCCAGCACCGCGCTCAACGCGGCTTCAATGCCCGCCTCGAAACCGTTCTCCGACTTCGCTTGGCGGTAGAACTCCATTGGCTTCTGCAAGTCAGTGCTGGTCGTGGGCCGGCGGTAAGCCCGACGCGTGAGCGTGGCGAGAATCTTTTCGGCGCAGGCCTCTTCCTCGGCAGGCTTGGCGGGCTGGGTCACGAAAATCCGCTGACGGCTCGGCGAATCCCCCGGCGACTTCGAGTCATAAGGACCGTTGACGGAAACCTGATAGAGGGCCGGGGTGAGGCGCGGATGCCGATGCATGTTGTAGCGGGCCAGATAAGGCTGGCGACGGTTCTCAAGAAGTGAGGAAGAATTCTTCACAAACGTCACGCCGAGCTGATGCGGCCCCGCCTTCACCGGCACGCGCACTTTCAGATGTGCATCGACTTTCTCAAAATTCCGGTCGCCCTTCGGCGGAGCCACGGTGAACAGTTTCACGCGCTCGCCATCCAGCAACACTTCGACCTCGTGCGTTTCTCGAAGTCCTTCGACCTCCTCGTTACGGTCACGCGTCAGGCGGATTTGAATCTCATACTCACCATCGCGCGGGAAGGTGTGGGCGATTAACAAGCCGCCGCGCGTGCCGGGCGGCAGTCCCTCGACGTGTTCTTCCTGCGTGCGATCGGGGCGAAGGCGATAGGTGTCGCCGCCCGGCTGGCGATACGGCGCGCCCACCGCGAGGCGGCTAATTTTTTCAGCGGCGGAGATGGAGCGGTTCAGAAACGCCGGAGAAAGATCGCCCACGGTCACATTGTCGAAGCCATGACTCGCCTCGTCCTTCGGCAACAGCGCGGTCGCGTCAATGTCGAGCGCGAGCAGATCGCGGATCGCATTCTGATACTCGATGCGATTGAGCCGGCGAAAAGTTTCCGTTCGTCCAGGATTCGGATTCTTCACCGCCGCGCGGTCGAGCGTGGACGACAGCGTTTTCGCCACCTCGTCGAATACTTTGTCCACCGGCCGATCCTTCCCGACGGGCGGCATCTGCCGCGCGCGCAGTTTGCGGATGACGCTTTCCCATTCCGCCGGATGCCGCGTGATGTCATCGCGACTGATGCGGTCCAGATCGAGTCCGCCCTTCTTCACGTCTGCGTCGTGGCAGGTGACGCAGTACTGGCTCACCACCGATTTCACCGCGGCGGGCGGCGGCGCGGCGGTGGTGCACAGGATTGCAAGCAGGAGCGACGACCAGACGGCGAAAGCAATGCCGCGACGAGCCGCTTTCACACGGCGCGGACCGATGGAGTTGGGTCTTTTCACAGCGGGCGCAAGATGGTCGTCAGTGCCGCCTCGAACAAGGATAAAGGCCGTGGCTTGGGAGCGCCGGCTTCCAGCCGGCGTGTGGCTCAACCTGCTGCCCATTTGCAACAGGCAGAGGGCCGCCAAGTGAGAACGGCCTTCGCAAGTTCCGTCGTCGTAAAAATGTGCGAGCCTCACCTGCCGGTTGCAAACCGGCAGCACGTTGTTTTCTTCCAGCATGAATGAACACGTCGGCTGGAAGCCGGCGCTCCCAAGGGCTGCTCAAAACTGTTCCCTCAGGAATTTCTTCACCACTGCGATCCGTTCGTCGTCGTAGAACACGGCCCCTCCGTGCGCTGCGCCGTGGACTACTTCCCACTGCACTTGGGCTTTGACCTTCTGGTACGCACCCAAAAGTTCGAGCGCCTGGTTCACCGGCATCTGCGGATCTTGATCA
>JBBQYK010000205.1:0-9181 GCA_038208765.1 Verrucomicrobiota bacterium | reverse complement strand
TGATTTGCGGCCTTTGCTCGCGCGTCCCTCCCGCCAGACGAGGAAATTCGTTTATTACGCCAAAGACTCCCGACTCGACAAACTGCACGCGCTTCGACTCGCCGGACTTCCGGGCGTGGAGTTCCGGGCTTTCGATGAAGGAAGCCACCGGTTGGTGACGGCGTTGCGAGATTCCGGCGACCTTCGGCGGATACTGGAGGGAGCGGCCCTTAGGCGTCCGGGCGGAATGATGCCCCCGCTCGAATGACTTCCCGGAATGACGCATCCATGGGAATTCCGCAGGATGAATTCGCTTGCTGACCGGCGGCGCAAAACCGTTTGCTCTCGATGTGGCCGAGAAAACAAACTGGCTCCAGCGCCTGGTCGGCGGGAAGCCTTCACCGGTGGAAGTCGAGCACCAGACGGCGGTCGGGAACATTTACCATTGCTGCGTGCACAAGACCGCCAGCCAGTGGATTGCGCGGATGCTGGCGGACGAGCAGACCTACCGTTTTTGCGGACTGAAAACCCACCATTACCAGCGCGAACTGCCCGACAAAGCCGATGCGCGACCGATCCGGAACCGGACCTTCACCACGCCGTTCCCTGCGCGCACCATCGTCACGCCCATCTACATTGGACGGGAGAACTTTCTCGCCATTCCCAAGCCGCCGGCCCATCGCGCCTTCTTCGTCATGCGCGATCCGCGGGACATCCTGGTCTCGTGGTACTTTTCCTGGAAAAATTCACATCCGGTGATGGGCAATGTCAGCGAGCGCCGGGAACAGTTGAAGAAACTCGGGGAAGACGACGGACTCATCTTTGGCATAGAACGACTGGCGGAGGACGGATTGTTCGACGCCTTGCGCTCCTGGAGAACTGCGGGCGTCTCCTGCCCGGAGATCATGGTCGTGCGCTACGAAGACTTGATCGATGCCGACCAATTTGCCTGCTTTCAGCGAATCTTCACGCACTGCGACATTCGGACGCCTGCGGACATTTTGCGCGACATCCTCACCCGCCATTCCTTCTCGGCGTTGACCCGAGGCAGGGAACGGGGTGCCGAGGACGTGACTTCGCATCTGCGAAAGGGCATTCACGGCGATTGGAAAAATCATTTCTCCACCGAAGTAACCGCCCGCTTTCGCGCCACCACCGGCGATCTCGTGGAAGCGCTGGGCTATACTTGGTGAGGCCATGCCCAGCCGGGTCCGCTACGCCGCCGTCCACTTCTTGCGCATGGCCGCAATGGCTTCCGGCATGAAGAAGTGCCGGGTGAATTGATGATCCATCATCGTGGCCACGTAATCATCCGGCAATCGAATGGAGCGAAGAAATTCCCTGTACACTGCGGCGTACGACTTCGTCTCTCCGATGTTCTTCTGGATGATCCGAAGGCTGCGCGTTCCGACCCATTCGGCGAGTTGTTGCGCCTTGGTTTCGTCATCCGTTTCCGAGCGCAGCACGAGCACGTCGAACTGATCCGATTTGATTCGTTGAAATCCCCGGAGTTGGTCGAACGGATGTTGATAAACGTTGAGGCCCAGGATGGCGGCGAACTCCGCGTCGAACCACTCCAGCGGGCGGGCATGACGGTGGAGTTCAAAAAAACCGGCGACCAGTTTGGACATGGGCAGCGAAGCGTGCGCGTCATGAACGCCGTGCAACTGGTCCAGATTTTGAAAATAGGCGGACAGATTGCGGGCAATCGGATCGCGCACCGCCGACACCACCTTGCAGGAGATGCCGGGACGCACAAGGCGGTGCAGGATCAGCCAGCTTTCCAACTCGCGCCGGGCGGTCGGCGCGGCGGTGACGTCTCCCCACTTCACCAGCCCGTGTGTTCGGAACACCGCCAGTCCGGGGACGCGTTCAAGGGTGGCCTCGATGGTCGATGAAGCCACCTTGCCCATTTGGAAAATAATCACGGGCGACAGTTTGCCCGCAGCGGCACGTTCCACGTCCTTGATGAGGTTTTGTCTTCGCCAGCGTTTGATTTGTGTTTGGAGCATGTTCAAGGCGCGGGCGTGGGCATCTTCAGGGTCGTTCCCGCCCGTGCCGGGAAGTGGAATCGAAGCGGTGAAGTGCGTCAAGGCTCACGCGAAAAGCGGCGCACATGAAATGGACTTGTCCGGGTTGCCCGTCACCGGCAAGCTGGCCAAAATCTATGATCGTATGGCTGGCCTCTTATCCGCGATCCGGTAACACCTTCTTCCGGATCGTGCTGCGCCACGCCTACGACTTGAAGACTTCATCAATTTACGACGATCCACTGCTCGACCGAATCGGAGTGGCGGAGGTGGTGGGACATGAGGAACTGCCCGCGCCCGTCGCCGAACTGCGGGCTTCCCCCGAGGTGTTTTTCATCAAGACCCATGATCTGCCGACGGATGACAGTCTGGCGGTTTACCTGATCCGGGACGGTCGCGACGCCCTCGTTTCGCACGCCAAATATGTCTTGTCGTTTAACAAAAAAAAGGGTCTTGGCTTCTTCCAGAACGAACGCAAGGAATTCGAGCGGGAATTGGAGAAATTGATCTGTGTGAAACCGCAGTTCGGAGGCTGGAGCAACCATGTCCGGCAATGGGTCGGACGCGCGGGAGCCACGAGCGCCATCGTGCGTTTCGATGAACTGATCGCGTCGCCGCAGATGCAGGTGGAGAAAGCGTTATCGGCGCTGGGCCTAAATTTGCAGGCCCTTTCGGGGGGAATCGTCCCGGATTTCAACGCGTTGCAAAAACAAAGCCCGGAGTTTTTCCGCAAGGGCCGGAGCGGCGGGTGGCGCGAAGAAATGCCTCCGCGTCTCCAGGAGCTTTTTTTGCAGCATCACCGGGAAGTGATGGATGAATTTGGCTATCTGGCGGCGGCCGTCCAGTGATCCGTTGACTCATGGGCGCGATTCATTTCTCCCTCGATCCGCGGCTGCTGGAACTGTTCTCGCGGGAACTGCCCATCCGCACGTTTGTCGAAACGGGCACCTTCAAGGGTGAAACGCTCAACCTGGCGCGAAACTATTTTCCCGAATGTCACTCGGTGGAGATGTCTCCCGAGCACTTTGCGGCTGCCCGGCGCCAGTTTGACGGAATGGCCGACGTGCATCTCAACTGCGGCGATTCCCCGGGATTTCTCGCGGCGCATCAGAAAGCCTTCGAGTGCCGCCCCACGTTCTTCTGGCTGGATGCTCATTGGTGCGTGGCTGAACACACGGCGGGAGCCGAGTCTCAAAGTCCGTTGCTGGGCGAACTGCGCGCCATAGGGGGCCTGCATCCGGACAGCGCGCTGTTGATCGACGACGCCCGCCTCTACTTGTGCGCCCCGCCGAAGCCGCATCGCCACGGGGACTGGCCGGGATTTGATGACATCGTGCGCGCCCTTTTCGCCCTGAGTAACCAGCACCGGCTGTGTGTGTGCAACGATGTGATCATTTTCTCTCCGGCGCGCGTCGGGGCCGCCGTTGCCCGCCACGCGCATGAACATGGCGTGGATTGGCTGACCTTCGCCCGCCACGCCCGTCGTCACGGTGAAGGGACGCGCCGTCGCTGGCTGCCGTTCGGTTAAAATGGAGCTTTCCTCACCAGCCGTGCTGCCGGTGTCCGTGCTGGTCCCCACGCGCAATTCCATCAGCACGCTGCCCGCGCACGTCGCTCAAATGCGCCCATGGCTGCCGATGGTGGAAGAAGTCATCGTCGTGGACAGCCATTCCAACGATGGCACGGTGGAGTTCCTGCGCCGGGAGTTGAAGCATCCCCGCCTGCGCGTTCTCACGCATCCGCCCGGTTTGTATCAATCTTGGAACCACGGCATTGCCGCGTGCGCGTCCGAGTGGATCTACATCTCCACCGTTGGCGACTCGATTGAGGCGAGAGGATTGCGCACGCTGATGGCCCTTGCGGTGGAGGGAAACTGTGACGTGGTCATCAGTCCGCCCGAGTGGGTGACCTCCGGCGGCGGGATCGTGAAAAAGCGATGGCCCGTCAGCGAATTGATCCGGACCGTGCCGTTGGAAGGACGCGTGGTTTTGGCACCGGAACTGGTGTTGCTGTTCGCCCTCACATTCATGCGCAAGTCGATCCTGGGAAGTTCGGCCAGCAATTTATATCGCGCCGCAACGCTGCGGGGGCGTCCGTTTCCCACGGACTTCGGCCACGCTGGTGACGTCGGCTGGGGGCTGCGCCACGCGACCGGCATCAGGCTGGGCATCGTGACCGAGGTGGTCTCCCGCTTCCTGCTCCATTCGCGGGCCAAGCAGTCGGTAGAAAACAGCGCGGAAATCCGCACGCACGCCGCACGCCAGACGGTGCAGCAGGTGCGCGACAGATTTCCGCCCTCCGTCGTGAAGTTGAGCGACGCCCTTTGCCGGGCTTGGGAAACCTTCTTCGCCGGTCAGACGAACGTGGAGGAAGCGCGGCGCAATTCGCGGCTGGGCGCGTTGTCGCCAGCCACATTCAGAGCGCGCTCGGCGCGCTCCGCAGCACTGAGAAAACTGAGCGAAGTTCAGGCACAAGCCCTGGCTTGGATTGGAAACAGACTGCGAAACCCTGACGTCGATTGAACGGGCCGTCATCCCTCCGCGCTGTCCAAGCCAAGGCTTCACACTCCGCCGAAACGCCGGTGCCTTCGCGTGTATTCTTCCAGCGCGGCGAACAATTCTGCCTTGCGAAAGTCCGGCCATAGCGTCGGCGTGACCACGAACTCCGCGTAAGAAATCTGCCAGAGGAGAAAGTTGCTCACGCGCAGCTCGCCGCTGGTGCGGATGAGCAAATCCGGATCGGGATACTGATGCGTGTAGAGATGCTGCGAAATGATCTGCTCGTTGATCTCCGCCGGCTCCAGCTTGCCCGCCTTGGCCTTCGACGCAATGGCGCGCACGCCTTCCACAATCTCCTGCCGTCCGCCGTAGCTCAGCGCGAGGATGAGCGTCAGCCCGTTGTTCTTCGCCAGCGCGGCCTGCGTTTTCTTCAACTGCTCCTGCACGAACTCGGGCAGTCGGTAAATCTGCCCGATGACGGCAAGCCGCACGTTGCTGCGGTTCAGCTCGCCGATCTCGTTCTTCAGAAAGCGCGCCAGATATTTCATCAACGTGTCCACCTCGTCCTTGGGGCGGTTCCAGTTCTCGACCGAGAAAGCGTAGAGCGTCAGATACTTGATGCCGACCTCGCCGCACGCCCGCACCGTCACGCGCACGGACTCGACGCCGTTGCGGTGTCCCTCGACGCGCGGCAATCCGCGCTGCTTCGCCCAACGCCCGTTGCCATCCATGATGACGGCGACATGCGCGGGCAGGGTGGCCTTCGCTTGCGGGCTGAGTTGTATTGGGGAATTGCTCATGGTCAGAGGCTGAGTTCGTGCAGCAAGTCGGCCAGGGAAAGTTTGTGATGAGTGCAGACCGATTTCAAAATGCCTTGAAGCGTTCCGGTTTTGATCGGGCGGTGGTTGGGAACGGTGACGTGGTGTTCGCCATTCAATTGCGTGGTGAGAGTGGTGTGTGAGCCAGACTGGCGGTCAAATTCGTAACCCAACTTCTTCAAGCCGCGCCGCAAGTCCGCAGCATCACAGTCGCGGGGAATTTTCATGTGGAGCGCTCAGGCCGTCAGAACCTCGTCGCGCACGAAGTGCAGCCGGATGAAGCGCGGGCGCTCCGTGATGTTGGCAAAATGACAGGCCACCGCGTCTTTCACCATCGTGCGAACTTCCTCAACCGTTTCTCCTTGCGTGAAAATATCGTGTCCCAGTGCGCGGGCATTGAATCCGCCGTCCACCACGTCCTCCTGCACTTCAAAAATGATTTCCGTCGAGGTCATGGCGCGAAAGCTAGGGGGAGGCTGGAGGCGCGTCAATCAGCCGGGCTGCTCAACGAATCATCGGCAAAAATTTCTTCACCGAGTCCGGCAGGGCGAACTCGCGGTCCACGACGAAGTTTTTCATCAGCGTGGTCAGCCAGTCGCGCGAGGTGTGGATGTCCTTGAGCACTACGGTGGCGCGACCTTCGGACTCGCGCAGTTCATACTCGCGCACCTGGACATTCACCGGCTGCGTCTCGCCATTCAGTTCGAGGTCGGCCTCAATGGTGCGCGCGGTGGTGTCGAGTTTGAGGCGGGTGAGCGTGCCGTAGGGCTTGAGCATGGCCTGGTTCAACAGCGCCATGCCCGCCTTCTCAATGAGCCAGTCTTTTGCAGCCATGCGCGCGAAGGGACGGTTTTCCAGCGGAGTCGTCAACTTTGCTTTGAACATATCTTCGTATCCAGATGCCTTGATTTCTGCGATTCCACCCGCCAGATTGACCGGCACGAATGAGTAATCAATCGAAACAGACCGGCGCGCTGGAAGCGCTGTTGCGTCAGCGCATCGCCATCATTGACGGCGCGATGGGCACGACCATCCGCACTTACGGGATGAAGGAGGCGGATATGCGCGGCCCGCGGTTTGCCGACGCGAAGAAGGATCTGCTCAACAACGGCGACCTGTTTTCGCTCACGCAGCCGGAGATGATTTGCGACATCCACCGCCGCTTCCTCGAAGCCGGCGCGGACATCATCGAGACCAACACGTTCTCCGCCACGAGCATCGGCCAGAGCGAATTCTTCGTGGACGATCCGCGCGAACACGGCGGGCGCAAAGACCCGGCGTTCTACCAGAAGATCATCGAGGACAAATTCCTCGGCGACCTCGCGTGGGAGATCAACGAAGTCTCCGCACGCCAGTGCCGTGAATGGGCCGACCGCGTTGCTAACAACGATGGCAAGCAACGCTTCGTCGCCGGAGCCATCGGCCCGCTGACGGTGTCACTGTCGAATTCGCCGGACGCGGACGACGCGGGTTTTCGTGTCTGCACGTTCGATCAGGTGAAGGCGGCTTACATCCAGCAGGTGCGCGCGCTGATCGCGGGCGGCTCGGACTTCCTGCTGGTGGAAACGATCTTCGACTCGCTCAACGCCAAGGCGGCGCTGGTCGCGATTCAGGAAGTGTTCGATGCGGACAAGGTGCGCCTGCCGATCTCGATCTCCGCCGCCGTCGGGCGCGGGGGCGAGACGATGATCTCGGCGCAGACCATCGAGGCGTATTGGAATGCGGTGAAGCATGTGCAGCCGCTGTCGGTGGGACTGAACTGCTCGCTCGGGCCGGATTTGATGAGGCCGTTTCTCGCGGAGCTTTCGGCCAAGTCGAGTGCGGCGATTTCGTGTTATCCGAATGCGGGTTTGCCCAATCCGCTGTCGCCGACGGGCTTTGATTTGAAGCCGGAGGACATGGGCAATTATCTGAGCGAGTTCGCGCAGAGCGGACTGATCAACATCGCGGGCGGCTGCTGCGGGAACACGCCCGAGCACATCGCGGCGATTGCGAAGGCGCTGGAGGGACGGCATCCGCGCGAACTTGGAGCGCCGGCTTCCAGCACGGCTCGTTTGGGTGGCCTCGGCTCTCGCACCGTGCTGGAAGCCGGCGCTCCAGTCGAGCAGAAGCCATTGCGCCTCTCCGGCTCCCAACCGTTCACGCAGCAGATTGGGCAATACATCATGATCGGCGAGCGCACGAACGTCGCCGGATCGCCGAAGTTCGCGAAGCTCATCAAGGAGAACAAATACGAGGAGGCCGTGGCCGTGGCACGGCAGCAGGTCGAGAACGGGGCTAACGTCATCGACATCTGCATGGACGAGGGAATGATCGACGGCGTCGCCGCGATGTCGCGTTTCCTCCAGTTGCTCGGCAGCGAGCCGGAAGTCGCCAAGGTTCCCTTCATGGTGGACTCGTCGAAGTGGGAAGTCATCGAGGCCGGGCTGAAATGCCTGCAGGGCAAAGGGATTGTGAACTCGATCTCGCTCAAGGGTGGCGAAGAGTTGTTCCGCGAACAGGCGCGCAAGGTTTTGAAATACGGCGCGGCGGTCGTGGTGATGGCCTTCGATGAGAACGGACAGGCCGCGACTTACGCGGAGAAAATCCGGATCTGTGAACGCGCCTACCGCCTGCTCGTGGATGAGATCGGCTTCCCACCCGAGGACATCATTTTCGATCCGAACATTCTCACCGTCGCGACCGGCATCGAGGAGCACAACAATTATGCCGTGGACTTCATCGAGGCCACGCGCTGGATCAAACAGAACCTCCCGCACGCGAAAGTCAGCGGCGGCGTGTCGAACGTCTCGTTCAGTTTTCGCGGCAACAACCCGGTGCGCGAGGCCATGCACAGCGCGTTTCTCTACCATGCCATCCAGGCCGGCATGGACATGGGCATCGTCAACGCCGGCATGTTGGAGGTGTATGAGGAGATTGAACCGGAACTGAAGGAACTCGTCGAAGACGCCTTGCTCAATCGCCGTTCCGACGCCACCGAGCGCCTCGTGGAACACGGCGAGAAGCTCAAAGCCGCCAGCGCCGGCACGACCGCCAGCGACAAGAAGGTGGAGGAAGAGTGGCGCAAGGGAACCATCGAGGAGCGCCTCGCCCACTCGCTCGTTAAAGGCATTGATCTCTACATCGACGCCGACACCGAGGAGGCCCGCGCGAAATACGGAAAGCCGTTGCTCGTGATCGAAGGCCCGTTGATGGCTGGCATGAGCGTCGTCGGAGATTTGTTCGGAGCGGGTAAAATGTTTTTGCCCCAAGTCGTGAAGTCCGCCCGCGTGATGAAGAAGTCCGTCGCGTATCTCACTCCGTTCATGGAAGCCGAGAAGGCGGCCATGGCCGCGCGCGGTGAAGCGGTGAAGGCCCAGGGAAAGATCGTGCTCGCGACGGTGAAGGGCGACGTCCACGACATCGGCAAGAACATCGTCGGCGTCGTGCTCGCCTGTAACAACTACGAGGTGATCGACATGGGTGTGATGGTCCCGTGCGAAAAAATTCTGGAACGCGCCCGGCTGGAAAAGGCCGACCTCATCGGTCTCAGCGGACTGATCACGCCGTCGCTCGACGAGATGGTTCATGTCGCGCGCGAGATGGAGCGCACCGGCTTCAAGGTGCCGTTGCTGATCGGCGGCGCGACCACGAGCCGCGCGCACACGGCGGTGAAGGTCGCCCAGCATTACAGCGAGCCGGTCGTCCACGTCCTCGACGCCTCGCGGGCCGTGCCGGTGGCGAGCAGTTTGTTGAGCGCGGAGCAGAAGCCTGCGTTCGTGAAACAGCTTCGCGCGGACTACGAGAAACTGCGCCAGCAACACGGCAGCCAGCAGGTGAAGTTGCTTTCCATCGAGCAAGCCCGCGCCAACGCGCC
>JBBQYK010000204.1:0-9220 GCA_038208765.1 Verrucomicrobiota bacterium | reverse complement strand
TTTCTGTTGATTGCCGCCGGAAAGATTTTGCATCGGCGTTTCCGGCGAAGGCGTCTTGATGCGCAACGCCTGAATGTAATGCGCGGCGAGTTCCTCCTGTCGGCCACGCGGCAGCAATCGCACGAATCCCCTGCCGGCCTGTATGGCGAGGATGATGTTCTCGCGCACGGAGAGCGACGGGACGATGCCCTCGCTCTTGCGGTCTTCGGAACAGAACGCCATGCCCGCGCTGATGGCCTGCGCTGGCGACGACAGCGCAGCCGGCTGACCATCGAGCGTGAGCGTGCCGGAAGTTTTTCGATCCGCGCCAAAGAGCAGCCGCGCCGTTTCCGTGCGGCCCGAGCCGAGCAATCCGGCCAGCCCGACGACTTCGCCCTTCCGAATTTCCAAATCAAGCGGCTCCAACGCGCCTTTGCGCCCGAGTTGGCGCGCAACGAGAAACGCATCGCCCGAAGATTTTCCACCGACACCCGCCGCCGGCGTGGCGCCAACTTTCTCCGCGGCGGCGGGTTCGCGCCCGAGCATCTTGCCGACGAGCTGGAGCTTGGGCAGTTCCACCGTTTTGAATTCGCCGACCAACTCGCCATTGCGCAGAACGGTGATGCGATCGGAGAGCGCGTACACTTGATCGAGGAAGTGCGTGACGAAGACGAGACCCAGCCCCTGATCGCGCAGGCGGCGCAAAACCTTGAACAACTCGGCGACCTCGTGCTCGTCGAGGCTCGACGTCGGCTCATCGAGGATGAGCAGCTTCGCGTTCACATCCAGCGCGCGCGCGATGGCCACCATCTGCTGAAGCGCGAGCGAGCAAGACGACGCGGAGCGCTGCAGGTCGATCTCAATCTCCAGCCGTTGCAACGCGCTCCGCGCGCGGGCCTGCAGCGCCTTCCAGTCAATCAAGCCGAAGCGGCGCGGCTGCCGCCCGAGCATGATGTTCTCCGCCACGGACAGCTCCGGGATGAGATTGATCTCCTGATACACCGTCGAAATGCCCAACGCCTCGGCGTCGCGCGGCGCACGCGGCGAGACCGGTTGTCCAGCCAGCAAAACTTCTCCGCCATCACGCGCGTGAACTCCGGTGAGCACTTTGATGAGGGTGGATTTGCCGGCTCCGTTCTCGCCCATCAACGCGTGAATCTCGCCGGCGCGCACCGTGAAATCCACGCCCTTGAGCGCCTGCACGCCGCGGAACGACTTGCTGATCCCGCGCATTTGGAGCAACTCGTCACTCATGCGGAGGCACCCACGTTGAGCAAGCGCGCTCCGTCCGAGGGTCGCGTGGTGAAAATGGTCGGAGCAATGCCCGTCGCGCGCTGATACCCGTCGCGCAAACTCTCCGTGATGGCGGCGGCATGGGCACTCTCCATCAACGCCACGCAGCAGCCGCCAAAACCGCCGCCGGTCATGCGGCAGCCATGCACGCCCGTGATTCCACGCGCCAACTCCACCACGCAATCCAGCTCCGCGCAGCTCACTTCGAAATCATTCCGCAACGACTCATGACTTCCGGCCATGCACTGGCCCACGCCCTGCCAGTCCGCCGCGCGCAAGGCGGCCACCGCCTTCAGGGTGCGCTCGTTCTCGGTGATGACATGTCGCGCGCGCCGCCGCATCACCTCACTCATCGCGGTGGCTTCGAGCATGGTTAGAGTTGCGTGCCGCAAGGTGCGCACGCCCATCGCCGCCGCCGCGCCTTCACATTCGTGGCGACGCTGCCGGTAGCCGCCGTCGTTCAGCGCGTGCTTGACCATCGTATTGATGACCAGAATGGAAGTGTCGTCTGCGCTCATTGGAACCAGCGTCCGTTCCAGTGATTCGCAATCAATCAACAGCAAGTGCCCACGCTGGCCGAACGTCACGGCGAATTGATCCATGATCCCGCACGGCGTCCCGGCAAACTCATGCTCCGCCTTTTGGGCGAGGAAGGCTCGCTGCACCGGGTCCATGACCGTGCCCGTCATCGTCTCCAGCACGACCGCCGTCGCCAGTTCGAGCGCGGCGCTGCTGCTCAGTCCGCCGCCTGCCGGCAAGGTGGCGCTGATGAAAGCATCAAAGCCCGGCACCACCGCACCCGCCTGTTGAAACCCCGCCACCACACCGCGCACGTAATTACTCCACGCCGGTTCTCCGGAGCGCACCGGCCCGCGCACGCTGAACTCGACCACCCCCGGTATCAACTCGCTGGCCAGCCGCACCACGCCGTCATCCCGCCGTCGCGCCGCGATGAACAGGCCCCGATCCATCGCCAGCGGTAACACGAACCCGCCGTTGTAGTCCGTGTGTTCGCCGATCAGATTCACCCGCCCCGGTGCAAAGGCCGCGTGCGTCGCCGCACCGCCAAACTGCCGCGCAAATTCCGCCAGCACCTGCGCCGTCGCCGCCGGGAATTCTTGCAGCCGCCGGTGTGAAACCTCTGGATCAATCGCAGCCATTTATTCAGTTACGGAACCGCCTCGGACTCTGCGACCGGACAAGCGATTCGGTCAATCCATTCGCCCGCGACGGCCTCCCAAACGGGTTCGTCTGCCACCGCACCTTATCGAGCTTCACCGCGCACCGGCCGGGAGTTTCTCATGGAGGAACGACGTCATCAGCTCGCGCAGATGCAGGGTCGTGTTCGCACCTTCGCTGATGCTGTGGGAGCGATTCGGATAGGACATCATCCGGAACGGTTTGTTGTGGCGGATGAACTCGTTGACCAGCGTCTCCGCGCCCTGGTAGTGGCAGTTGTCGTCGCCGGTGCCGTGAATCAGGAGGAGGTTCCCCTTCAACTGGCTGGCGAACGTGATGGGCGAACCATTTCGGTAGCCGTCCACATTGTCGGCGGGCAGACCCATGTAGCGCTCCTGATAAATCGTGTCGTAGTAACGCATGTTCGGCACGGACGCGATGGAGATGCCGGTGTGATAGAGATCAGGAAAACGCAGCAGGCAGTTCAGCGTCATGGAACCACCGCCGCTCCAGCCCCAGATGCCCACGCGGCTCGCATCCACGTAAGGCCGCGTGGCCATCACTTTCTTCAAGGCCGCCGCCTGATCCTGGGACGCGAGAATCCCAACCTGCCGGTAGATGGACTTGCGCCAGGCCCGACCGCGCGGCGTGTCGGTGCCGCGATTGTCGAAGCTCATCACGAGGTAGCCTTGCTGCGCGAGCATGACGTGCCAGAGATGCGACGACCCGCCCCATGCGTCCTTCACCGTTGACCCGGCCGGCTCACCATAGACGTAGATGAGCAACGGATATTTCTTCGTCGCATCGAAGTCCGGTGGCTTGATGCACCACGCGTCCACCTCGACGCCTTCCGCCACCGGTACGCGGAAGAACTCGGTGGTCGGTTGCTTCAATTCCGCGAGTTTCTCTTTCAGCTTCTTATTCTCGGCCAGCACGCGCACCTGCTTGTGATCCGGGAGCGAGATGAACTCCGTCACGGGCGGCTGATCAAAAGTGGACCACGTGTGAAAGGCCCAGCGGCCATCCGGCGAAACACGATACGAGTGCGTGCCGGACTGGCCGACGGGCGTCACGCGCTCGAGGTGACGTCCACTGAAGCGCGTCCGGTAGAGGTAGCGCTGGGTGGGATTATCCGGAGAGGCCATGAAGTAAAGCCACTCGTCCTTCTCATCGACATGGACGAGGTCAGTCACGTCGTAGTCGCCCCGTGTCGCCAGCTTCAACTTGCCACCTTTCCGTTTGGCGAGGTGAAGGTGGTTCCAGCCATCGCGTTCGCTCCAGAAGACAAAGCGCTTCCCGCCATCAATCCACTTGAGATTCTGATGCGCCTCCACCCACGCCGCGTCGCTGTCGGTGAGGATGGTTTTCACCGCGCCCGTCACGGGATCCGCGAGCATGACGCGGTTGGTGTTCTGCAAGCGGTTCTGTTGTTGGAGGAATATCTCCTTCGATCCCTCGCGCCAATCGAGATCGAAGATGTAATGGTTGCGCGGGTCGCCCGGCACATCCATCCAACGCGTCTGGCCGCTCGCAATCTCCACCGCGCCGACGCGACAGGACGAGTTCATCTCGCCGGTCTTCGGATACTTGATGAGCTGCGTCTTCGGATAGAGACCGTCGGTGTTGTTCACCAACGGCACTTCGCGCACGCCCTCGGTATCAAGCTGCCAGTAGGCGATGAAACGCCCGTCCGGGCTCCAGCGAAAGCCGTCGCGCAGAAAGAACTCCTCCTCATACACCCAGTCGAACGTGCCATTGATGATGTCCGGCGAAGTATCGGTGGTCAGCGCCGTGATGCGACGGCTCTGCAAGTCCTCGACGTAAATGTTCCTCTCGCGCACGTAGGCCACGCGCCGACCATCCGGCGAAAACTTCGCAAACATGAGCGTGGAGGCCGGAGCGTCGCCACCGAGCTTGATCAGTTCGTGGCTCGAACGATCCAACACCCAGTAATCTCCCCGGCTGTTCGTGCGCCAGACCCGCTTCGAGTTCGTGAAGAGCAACAGGCGCGACTTGTCCTTCGACCAGATGTGGTCATCGATTCCCAAGGGAGAACTCGGCCCCGGAGGAACAAAGTCAGCCGCCGGCACGAGGATTTCCTTCGCGCCCGTCTTCGGATCGTGGCGAACCAAATCCCGCCCGCCCGCCGCCGCCTTGGAACTCTCAAAGGTCGTGTAGCCCGAGCTATCCTCCAGCCAGCGCGCCGAGAACCCGTCGCCGCCGAACTCGCCGGAATCGAAGATGCGCTTGACGGTGAGGAGCGGAGAATTGGTCTTGTCCGCCGCCACCGTGGAGAACGCGCCCAGCAGCAGCACCAAGCCCAGCCATCCGGCTATCGGGCGAACGAGTCTTCGAGAATATGGAATCTTCATTTATCGGGAAGCTGATGAATCGTGCCATCTGGAGCGCTGAGATTCATCTTCAGTTCGTAGCATTGCGTGGGCGCTGATCATGGTACGTCCGGCCACTGACGAGATTGCGTCCACGACACACGGCTCGTTCAAATAGATGATGTTGAAGGGTGCGTTCACTTTGCGGTGCTGGCAGCGATGGCCTCGGCGACGGTTTTGACGCCGATGGGTTGATACTGATTGAAGGGGCCATCCACGGCGCCCGCAGGCCAGTCGGCCGGGTCGGCGTATTGGCCGTCGTCCTTGTACTCCTTTTTCAGGCGGGTGAGTTCAGCTTTCAGTTCAGCGAATTTCGCGGCGACTGCGGGCTGCTTCGCATCGGCGTCATCGTAGAGCAGGTTGTGCTGCTCGGCGGGGTCTTTGGTGAGGTCGAACATTTCGTAGGCGTTCTTCTGCCAGTAGTGGATGAGCTTGTGCGTGGCGGTGCGAACGCCGAGATGCGCGGCGGTGTGGTGATGGCCGGGCGAGTGGTAGTAGCGGTAATAAAACGTCGGGCGCCAGTCGGCGGGCGATTCGCCGCGCAGCAAAGGCGCGAGCGAGCGGCCCTGCATCGAGTCCGGCACGGGCAGTCCGGCGAGGTCGAGGAAGGTGGGCGCGAGGTCCGCGTTGCCGACAAACTGCGCGGGCACATGGCCGGCCTTGACGCCGGGGCCGCGCACCAGCAGCGGCACGCGCAGACCTGGCTCGTAGGAGAAGCGTTTGTCGTAGAGGCCGAGGTCGCCAAGATACCAGCCGTTGTCGGAGGAATAGATGACTATGGTGTACTTCGCTAGGCCGGTCTGGTCGAGGTAGTCGAGCACACGGCCCACGCTGTCGTCCACGCCTTGCACGCAGGCGAGGTAGTCCTGCATGTAACGCTGGTATTTCCACTTCACGAGTTCCTTGCCGGTGAGTTTTTTGCCGTCCACTTCCAACTCCTCCGGCGTGACGTCCAGCCACTTTTGCAACGCCGGGCCTTTGAGATCGGTAGGCGGCGCGAGCTTGAGATCGCGGCGCGTGAGGTCGCGCGCGATGGTCTGCTCGTTCTCCGGCAGCGCGGCGGGCCGCGTGGCGTAGGTGTCCCAGAGCGTGTCGGGCTCGGGGATGACTTTATTCTTGAACATCTCGATGTGCCGCGTGGCCGGGGCCCAGTTCCGATGCGGGGCTTTCTGGTGCAGCATCAAAAAGAACGGTTTGTCCTGCGGGCGCGTCTTGAGCCACTCGAGGCCGAGGTCGGTGGTGAGGTCCGTGCAGTGGCCCTCGATGGTGAGCTTGCGTCCGGTGACGAGGAACACGGGATTCCAATACGCGCCCTGACCGGGCAGGACAATCCAGCGGTCGAAACCGGTCGGGTCGCTGCCGAGGTGCCACTTGCCAATCATGCCCGTGTGATAGCCGCCGGCCTGAAGGCGCTTCGCCACGTGGTCGCGCGCGCCGTCGAAGCGGTTGAACACAGGCACGCCGTTGAGGTGCGAATACTGCCCCGTGAGCAGGGTGGCGCGGCTGGGCGTGCAGATGGAGTTGGCGACGAATGAATTCGCGAACCGCGCGCCCTCCTTCGCCAGCCGGTCGAGGTGCGGCGTCGTGTTCACCTTGGACCCGTAGGCCGAGATGGCGTGCTGCGCGTGGTCGTCGGAGAAGATGAAGAGGATGTTGGGCCGTTTCGGTTCGGCGGCGAACGCAGACGGCAGCGCGAAGGTAAGGGCGAGGAGGATGGAGAAAATGGTGATGAGTGATTTCATGGCGAAGGTGAACGAGCCGCCGCCTGCGGGGTGAACGCCTGCGGAAGAAAGTTTGTGGTTTGTTGTCATAATGATGTCTTTTTCACCCTAGCCTCCAACGCCCGCTGCTCGCGGATCAACTCCCGCCGCAATTCCTCCTCGCTCGGCAGCACCAGCTTGTAGCGCGTGGCGAAAAGTTGCTCGTTCCCCTCCAGCACGGAGTAGTAATGCGTCCAGCTCAATTCGTGACGCAGTGCGTCACAATTTGGGAACGCGATGTAGAACAACCTCATGTAGCGCAGATTCGACGCATCGAACCCGCGCCCGAATTCCTCCGTCAGCTTCTCCGCCAGCCGGGGCAGCAGCTTCGCCCCATACTCCGCCCGCGCCGCGCCGCCTTGCTCGAACTCGACGATGTGTCGCCCCACGCCCCAGCACGTCCGCACCTGCACCACATCCACCGCCCGCAACACCTGCCGCCGGCTCTCCGCGATGAACTCGCGCAAGCCGCATAGCAGCCCGTCGAAACGCGGGGCGGCGGGCTGGAGGGCTTTGGATTTGGCCGGGCGTTTGGGTTTCATGGCTGCTTTGAAATTTTCGCCTCCGGGCGGTTCGCGGCCCGGCCGCTGGGTTTGGCGGGGTCGTAATTGGGATTGGCGATGGGGAACTTCGCGCCGACTTGCTTCTGCCACGCTTGCAGTTCGGCGCGGAGTTGCGCGACGCGCTGGGGTTCCTTGGACGCGAGGTCGTTCTTTTCGCCGAGGTCTTGCGCGAGGTTGAAGAGTTCCGCGCGGCCGTCCTCCAGCCACTCGATGAGCTTCCAGTCGCCCCGACGGATGGCCGAGGCGGGCGCGCCGCCTTGATTGCCGTAGTGCGGGTAATGCCAAAACAACGCCCGTTCCGGCAGCGTGCCGCCTCGGAGCAACGGCAGCAGGCTCGAGCCGTCGAGCATCTGGCCGGGCGGCGCTTTGGACTGCGCGACTTCGAGCAGCGTGGGGAAAAAATCCGGGCTGCTCACCGGTGTGCTCACGACGCGGCCCGCTGGCACCACGCCGGGCCAGCGCACGAGCAGCGGTTCACGGATGCCGCCCTCATACATCCAGCCCTTGCCGCCGCGCAGCGGGAAGTTCGAGGTGGGCCAGCCTTCGCTCGTGGAGAGGCCGCCGTTGTCGCTGGTGAAAATGACCAGCGTGTTCTCGCGCAGGCCGAGTTCATCGAGCTTGGCGAGCACCTTGCCGACCGCGAGGTCCATCGCCTCGACCATCGCCGCATACACCGCCTGCTCCTGCACGAGGCGCACATCGCGTTCGTGTTCGCGGCCCCACTTCGCCGCGAGGCCGAGGCGGGCGCGTTTCTCTTCATACTTCTTCCGCAAATCCTCGCGCGCCATCAGCGGCGTGTGGACATCGTAAAACGAGTAGTAGGCGAAGAAGGGCCGGTCCTTGTTGGCCTCGATGAATTTCGTCGTCTCAGTCGCAAGCCGGTCGGGCAGATGCTCGCCCGGTGGGCCGTCGGTCAGGCGCGGATTGTCGTAGGGCGAAAAGTATTTCTTCCCGCCATACGGTCCGCCCTTGTCCACGCCGCCCATGTTCACGTCGAAGCCCTGATTCTCCGGCCACCAGCCCTCGGGACCGAGGTGCCACTTGCCGGCGAAGAACGTGGCGTAGCCCGCCGCTTTCATCGCCTTGGCCAGCGTGGGCGCCGTGAGCGCGAGGCGGTCGGCATACGGCGCGGGCAGCGACTTGGTATTGCGCTTCCACTGCGCGGGCGTGGCTGGCGCGCCAATGTAATCCGTCACGCCCGTGCGCTGCGGCCACTGGCCCGTCAGCAGGCTCGCGCGCGTGGGCGAGCAGACCGGACACGCCGCGTAGGCGTCGGTAAAACGCGCGCCGTCCTTAGCCAGGCGATCCAGATTCGGCGTCTCGTAAAACGTGCTGCCGTAGCACCCGAGGTCGCGCTGGCCCAGGTCGTCGGCGAGGAAGAAGACGATGTTTGGCTTGCGCTCCGCCGCCCGCAGCGGGGCGAGGCAGGCGAAGACGCCGAGGAGAAAGACGAGCACGCGGCGCACTGGCATGGCGGTCGGGTTCATGGGTTGCTTTCCTTTGGCTGGCCGCAAAAGAACGCAAGGAGCGCAAAGATTGTGAGCGGGAGTTTCATGTTTCTTGTTCCGATGGCTCACGGCCGCGGTGTTGTCGCAAATTTCCAGCCGTCCACGGTCATCTCGCCGTTCACGCCACACGCGAATTTCAACGGCTGCTCCAGCCCAATTTTCGCGCCGGTCGGCTTGTTCGTGTAACGCTGTGGGTCGGTCACGTTGGTGAGCGTGTTGTTCTCCACGAGCGCCGCGCCGCTGGCGTCGTTGCGGAAGAGTGGGCGTGGCGTGCCGATGCACTCGATGATGTTGTTCTTGAAACTAAAGGTCTTGAAATCGCTCTTCGCGTTGAAGCCGAACAGCCCCTCGGTGCGCGGCGTCTTCGTGGGGCGGGCGATGATGTGGTTGTTCCGCACTTCGAGATTTGCATACGGTTCGTTCATCCACATCACGCCGCGACCGGGATTGCTCACGAGATTGTTGTGAAAGCTCGCCGGCCCCGTCGCCGCCACTTTGCCGAAGGCGCTGATGAGATTGCTGCCATCCTTCACGGCATCGAAGTCGAA
>JBBQYK010000203.1:0-9246 GCA_038208765.1 Verrucomicrobiota bacterium | reverse complement strand
CTCCGCGCTCATCTGGAGTCCCAGCCACTTCACCTGGATGGACACGAATTTTCCCGCCGGCACGCCGCGCGAAGGGTATCCCGTCGAGATTCAGGCGCTGTGGATTCGCCTGCTGAAACAACTGCATGCGATGGGCGCGCGCGCGGAAGGCGATTCGTGGGATGAACTGGCGGCCCGCGCGGAATCCTCGTTGCACGAACTTTTCTGGATCGAAGAACGCGGCTGGTTCGCCGACGTGCTGGCCGCGCGTTCAGGTGTGCCCGCGAAAAACGCGGAACGTAGCGACGCCTTGCGCAGCAACGCGCTGTTTCCCATCAGCCTTGGTCTGGTCACTGGCAAACGCGCGCAACGCTGCGTCGAGGCGGCAGCGCGTTACCTCGTGGTGCCGGGCGCGCTGCGTTCGCTGGCTCCGCTGCCGGTCATGCCGCCGTTCGCGATCTACGGAAATCACGGTGGACTGTTGAATGATCCTGCGCATCCCTACTGGCCGCGCTACGAGGGCGACGAGGACACGCGGCGCAAACCCGCCTATCACAACGGCACGGCCTGGGGCTGGACGTTCCCATCCTTCTGCGAAGCGCTGGCGCTGGCGTGGAATTCCGATCCGGCGGCCGTCGCCGCCGCGCGCACGTATCTTTCCTCCATGCGCGATCTGATGCGCACGGGCTGCGCCGGCCAAATCGCCGAAGTCTTCGACGGCGACGCGCCGCACACGCCGCGCGGCTGCGACGCGCAGGCGTGGAGCGCGACGGAGGCGTTGCGGGTTTTGGTGCGGCTTCGGTCGTAACGCGCTGCCAGTTTGTAACTGGCAGAGCGGGGTGCCGCTGGCGGCTTCCGAATACTTGTTCGCGCCCAACGGCGCACGGTCACCTGCGGGTTACAAACTGGCGGCACGTTGCGAGTCACTGCGCATTGCCGCTGGTTCACCGAATTTTCTTCGTCAAAAATTCCGCCGCATGACCCACGTCACCCGCCTCGTCGCCGTCGCCGAATTCCAAATCCAAATGCGGCGGTCGGCCGACGCGCCGCTACGCTACAAGCTCCAACGCCTTGCGCTCCGCCGACTTCGGTTCGGTTAGCGCCGCGATGCGTTCATCCAACGTGGCCAGCACGCCGCCCCGGCGCAGGGCCAAGCCCAGCAGATACGCATCGGTCACCTGCTGATGCCCCACCAACCGCGCCCCGGCGAAAGCGGTGGCCTCGGCGAAGGGAAGTTCTTCCGCCCAGAAGGCGTGGTCCTTCGCGGCGGCGTTGGCGGCGAGCACTCCGGCGGCTTCGCGCGGGGTGACGGCATCGCGCGAGAAGGCGGGGTTCGAGACAATGCGGACGAACCCTGCCTGGGTGAGCGCACAGGTGGCCCAGCCTTTGGCCCGGTGCCGGGCAAACCAGTTGACGGCCAACTCATGTCGCGCGTGGCTGGGCCAGAGCAGCGCGATGAGCACGTTGGTGTCGAGGAGGTAACCCTTCATGCGCCCTCGATTTCCAGGCGACGCACGTCGTCCGTGGTGACTTTGGGCGAATCGGCGGGCAGTTGGAACACCACCAAGCCGCCCTTGTCCGTGGAAGGCGTGGGAGCGTTGAGGCCGCGGCGCACGAGGTCGGAGATGGTCTTGCCCAGCGAGACGCCCCGCGCCTTGGCCTGGCGGGCCGCCAAGCTGGCGATGTCATCGTCCAGAGTGAGTGTTGTGCGCATGGTTGAAATGTGCTGAGTTATAGAAATGATGTCAATCAGTGCATTCAGCATCAAAAATAGATTTCGGTGCATATTCAGCAATATTTGCACATTGCCAGCACGACGAACGAAACGGGCGTTACGTTCGTCAGCCAATTCGTGCTGCCCTTCGCCTAAGGCGCAACGCGCACGCGGGAAAATCAAACCCGGCGAGGACGCGTGGGACTCCATCGTCCCCGCCAGCGGCCCCAAGCCAATGAAGACTTCCCGCGTGTTGAGGACCGGCCCGCACGACCCGAAGCAGCCGGACGGCCAGCAGGCGCAGACCTCGAAACCATCGACTTCTTCTCCGCGCTGAAAGAACCCGCGACGCATCTCTACGCCATCACCGCCAAGCCTCACGGAGCGGCGTCTCGGCAGAACACCGCCATCTATTCCGCAAATCAGAATGCGGTGGTCTGCCACTGCGCCGCTTGGTAGCTACGGCCCAGCCCGGGACGAAAAAGCGGCGCTCTTCCGAGACGCCGCTACGAGGGAAAGGGAACCGGGCTACGCGCGCGGAGCGAGCTTCTTCTCGACGCGGGATTTTTCCAGCGTCACGTACTTCGGCAGGCCGCCTTCGACGGGGAACTTCACTTCGCCTTCGATGAGCGGGCGGGCGTATTCCACGAACTTCTCGTTCGGCATGAAACCATCCGCGCTAATCCAGTCGCGCGGGACGAGGTGCTCGACGTTCGCGATGTCGCCGAGCGGCTGGAGGCCGAGCGACCACTTGTAGGGATTGCTCTGCACGCGGACGATCTTGACCATGAACCCGCTCTGGCCTTCGACGGCGACCTTCACGGCTTCTTCGCCGCAGGCGCTGGCTTCGAGGACGTCGGTGCCGCTGGCGAAATGGCCGGCGGCGCGTTGCGCGTAGCCGAGCTTCACGCTGCGGCTTTTGAGTTTCAATTTGTCCGAGACGAGATCAGCGAGGTGATCCGCCGCGCCGGAAAGCACGGGATGTCCGAAGGCATCGACGCGGGATTTGTCCGCCGCGATTTCTTCGCCAGCCTGGTTCTTCAAACCTTCACCGACGACCACGACGCAGAAATTGAGCTGGTCCACGACTTCCTGCACGCGCTTGAGGAAGGCCGCTTCGTCGAGCGGAATCTCGGGGAGCAAAATGATGTGCGGCGCGTCATCGGGCAGGCGCTTGGCCAGCACGGCGCCGGCGGCGATCCAGCCGGCGGAGCGGCCCATCACTTCGATGACGCAGCACGCGCCGTCGTCCGTGGCCATGCTGCGGACGTCGAGGGCGATCTCCATCACGCTCGCGCCGTTGTATTTGATGACCGAGCCGTAGCCGGGGCAGTGGTCGGTGTGCGGGAGATCGTTATCGATGGTCTTCGGCACGCCCATGACGCGCATGTCCCAGCCGCGCTTGACGGCTTCCTCGTGAATCTTGTGCGCGGTGTCCTGCGAGTCATTGCCGCCCGCGTAGAAGAAGTAGCGGATGTTGTGCGCCTCAAAAACTTGGAACAGCCGGTCCATGTCCTTGGCTGCAAGTTCCGGCTTCTTTTTGAAATCAATCTTGTAGCGGCAGGTGCCGAGGGCGGCGGCGGGCGTGAATTTCAGTCCTTCAATGGCGCGATTGGTCTCGTCTTGGAGGTCAATAATCTCCTCGTTCAAGATGCCGAGAATGCCGTTTAGCCCACCGTAAATTTCCTCAATGACCTCGTGCTTGCCCGCCTGTTGGATCACCCCGGCGATGCTGGCGTTGATGACAGCAGTCGGGCCGCCAGACTGGGCGACGAGCAGATTTCCGCGTAATTCAGCCATAAGGGCGCGAACACTGCCTAGCGCGTAAGGTGGTGTCAAAGTGATTCAAGGAATGAACGGCATCCATGAAGCCGCCTTCCTGGCGCGGACCGGACTTCCGCCCGTCCTACTTTTCTTGGCGCGGCGCATCCAGCGCGGCCACGGCTTCGCGCAGTCGGCGCTCGGTGAGTTTCAACATCGGCGCGTCCTCGATTTTTTTGCCGAGAATGTCGGTCACGTAGAATGTGTCCACGGCCGCACCGCGCTCGGTGAGAATTTTCGCGACCGCGATGTTCAGCTCCAACTCCGCGAAGACCTGGGCCAGTGCGTAGAGCAGGCCGATGCGGTCCTCGGTCTCGACCTCGATGATGGTGCGCGTGCTGGAGCTGTGGTTGTCGATGGCGATCTGCGTGGGGATGCGCTCGCCTTCGAGGGACTGGTAGCGCGTGACGGCGGTGCGCTGCTTCGCGATCAGCGCGGGCAAGTCCACCGTCTGAAGCGTGAGCACCTGGAGCAGAATTTCCTCGAAGCGCTCGCGTTCCTCGCGCGTGACGAGCGAGCCGCCCTGCGCGTCGGCCACATAAAATGTGTCGATGGCGATGCCGTCGGTGCGCGTGAAACTTTGTGAGGAGAGAATGTTGATGCCCGCCGCGCTGAGCGAGCCGGTAATCTTGCTGAACAGCCCGAGCCGGTCCCAAGTGCAGATTTTCAGCGTGGTGTAGCCGCGGTCGCGTTCGTTGTGCCAGGCGATGACGGGTTCCAGCGCCTGGTCCTCCTCGGTGATCTGGAGGTGCATGAAGCGGTGCGTGAGGCTGAGGTCGGCGGCGATTTCCTTGGCGTTGTGCAGTTGAAAATAGCGCGCGGGCAGATGCTCAAAGTGCGCGTGCAGTTCGTCCTCGCCGAAGGTGCGCGGCAGATTCTCGGCGATTTCCTCTTCGAGCAGTTCACGCTCCCGCTTCTCGGCGCGCACGAACATGGTGCCGGAGACCAGCACGTCGTAGGTCTTGCGAAACAGCGTCAGCAGCAGCGAATCCTTGAAGCTGTTCCAGAGCTGATCGCTGGTGCCGAGCGAATCGGCCAGCGTGTGCAGCGTGAGCATCCGCAAGTTTTCCGGCGACTGCATCAGCGTGGCGAACGGGCGCACCACATTTTCATCCTCTAAGTCGCGGCGCTGCGAGGTGGTGGCCATCACGAGATGGTTCTCGATGAGCAGGCGGAGGTTGTGGGTGGTCGCGCCGTCGAGGGCGAGGCGCTTCGCGACCCGCTGGGCGAGCACGCCGCCGACTTCGCTGTGCTTGCCGGTGTGGTCGGCCTTGCCCGCGTCGTGCAGGAGCAGCGCGAGGTAGAGCACGAACGGGCGTTCCACTTCGCGGAACATCTGCGCGTAGTTGCTGAAGGGCGGCTGCTGCGCGTCCCACACGGCATCAAGCTTCTCCAGACAGACCAGCGTGTGCTCGTCGGTCGTGTATTGATGATAGAACTCGTGCTGCACGAGCGAGGTGAGACGGCCAAACTCGGGAATGTAGCGGCCGAGAAAATCCACCTCGTGCATGGCGCGCAGGATGCGGGCGACGTTGCCGCGCGAGTTGAGAATTTCCAGGAACGTGGCGCGGACGTGCTCATTCAGCCGGAAGGCCTTGTCCACGAGCTGCTTTTCCTGGCGGATGACCTGCGCGAGATCAGGATGCAATTTGAGGCCGCGCTGCTGCGCGTAAAGGAACACGCGCATCAGACGCTCGGGCTTGTCGCGGAAGACGCGCGGCACGGCGGTGTGAATTTCGCCGTCGATGAATTTGAAGCCATCGACGACCGGCTCCTTCTCTTTTCCGAACGGCAGCAGCCGGCGGAAGCCCGGCAGCAATTTCGGCTTCGGACGCAAGGCCAGCCGCTGCTCCACGGTGCGCGTGAGGAGATAGATGTTCCGCGAGTGCGAATAAAAATCACCCATGAACGCCTCGAGCCGCTTGCTCGGCGACGGATTTTTGTAGCCGAGTTGATTGGCCACGGCGGGCTGCACGCTTTTTGAAAGCACATCGACCGCGCGCTCCGTGTGGTAATGCAACTCGTTGCGCGCGCGCAGCAGATAATCATACGCCGCATCGAGCTGCCGGGCCTCCGACGCGCTGACGAGTTCCTGCTTCACCATCTCCGCCGTGGTGCGGGTGCGGTATTTGAAGAACGTCATCCAGATCATGTTCTGGAAATCGCGCAGGCCGCCGCAGCCGTTCTTGATGTTCGGCTCCTGCATGGTCGCGGAGTTGCCGTACTTGGCGTGGCGCGCGGCCTGATCCTTCACGCGCATCTCGAGGTATTCGCCCTCGTGGCCGGTCACGCATTTGTCCACGAGCTGCTTCTGGAAAATCTTGAACAGCTCGGAGTTGCCCGTGATGAGCCGCGCCTCGATGAGCGAGGTCTTCGACTGCATGTCCGTGTTCGCGACGTGAATGCAGTCCGCGATGCTGCGCACGGAATGGCCCACCTTCAGCCCGATGTCCCAGAGCGGGTAGAGCAGGCCGTCCACGATGGCGCTCATGGTCGGCTTGGGCCGCCCGCCGGTCACGAGTTCGCCGTTGTGCAGGAACATGAAGTCGATGTCGCTGTGCGGATTCAGTTCGCCGCGTCCGTAGCCGCCGATGGCGACAATGGCGAGCGGCGGGAGATTTGATTCCGCCAGCGCGGGCGTGGCGAGGCGCGTGGCCTGAAGAATGTATTGCAGGAGCAAATCCTGAATGGCCGAGCGCGCGCTGCAGACTTCACGGCCGCCGCCACCGGCGCGATGCAGGATGCGGAGGCGGTGCGACTCGACCTTGAGAAAATTGCGATAGCGCGCCAGTTCCTCCGTCGGCTTGCGCCCGGCGGGCAAGGTTAGACGGGCTTCGGCATTGGCTTCGATTCGTTCCAACAGGCTCGGCACGCGCGGGACGCTACTGAGAACAACCTTCAAAGTCCAAAGTTCAAAGGGACGGAGCGGAGGGCATTCTTGAAATGGATTCTGCCGAGGGATTTTTGCCTCACGCCAAGGACGCTAAGGGCGCGAAGGCAAAAAACTTTTCTAACCTTTGCGTCCTTCGCGTCCTTGGCGTGAGGCCCATTTTCTCACCGGGAATAACTTCTCCGCTCCGTGCATCTCACAAATGGCAGGCCGGTGGAGGAGCCGCCGCTGGTACCGCTCGGATTTGTTGGGTTTAACGAGTCTGAACAAATGGCGCCGGCGGCATGGCCCGGGAGCAGCGTCCGCAACGGACGCACTGGCGCTTCCGGATCAACCATGACTCCGGTTCGTCCCCGGCCGGCCGGAATTTTTGCCGTGCTTGCAGATGACCGGACGATTAGTGTGCGAACAGATTGAAAAGGAATTTAAACCGGTCCGCCGCACCAGCGTATGCCGTCTGATGACACAGCGTTTGAAAGTGTTGTGACTGCTTATTACGAGCCGCTCTATCGCTTCGCCCTAGGCCTGAGCCGCAGCGAGGCCGACGCCGCTGACCTCACCCAGCGCGCGTTCGAGCGCTTCGGCGAGAAGGCCGGCGCGCTCCGCGACCAGTCGAAGGCCAAGTCCTGGCTCTTCACCACGCTCTACCGCGACTTCCTCCAGCAGAAGCGCCACGACACGCGCTTCCCGCACGCGGAACTGGATGACTCTTTCGATGACAAAATCGTGGAAATGCCCCGCGCGGAAATCAGCGCGGACGCGAACGCGGCGGTCCGGGCCTTGCAGGAAATGGAGGAGCCGTTCCGCTCCACGCTGCTGCTGTTTTACATGAACGATCATTCGTACAAGGAGATTGCGGAAATTCTCGGCGTGCCCATCGGCACCGTGATGTCCCGTCTCGCGCGCGGCAAAGAAATGCTGCGGATGAAAATGATCGACCCCCAGGACGATGCAGACCAAGCGGCGGCTCCGAACACCACCGCAAAAGAGGCCCGAGTATGACCCGCGAAGAAGCCAAGGAAATCCTGTCCGCCTACCGCCACGGCACGGACGACGAAAAGGATCCGCTGTTTGCCGGGGCGCTGGCGCTGGCGCGGCAGGATCGTGAATTGAGCGCGTGGCTCGCCGAGTCACTTGCCTTCGATCAATCCGTGCGCCGCGAACTCGCGCCGGTCAGCGCGCCGCCGGACTTGCGCGACACCATTCTCGCGCGGCGAAAGATTATCCAGCCCACGCCCTGGTGGAATCCGCGCCTGAGCGGCCGCCAGATGGCGGCGGCGGCGGCGGTGTTCATAGCGCTGGGCGTGGCGGCAGTGTGGGCCGGCCAGCGGCCGCCGACCTTCGCGGAATTTCGCCGCGACCTCGCCGAACTTTCGTGGGGTTCGGACCCGCATGTGCAGGCCAAGGCGGCGAGCTTGCAGGACATGCGCGAGTTCCTGGCCACGCAAGGGGTCGCCACCAATTTCGCCGTGCCGCCGGTGCTCGCCCAGTCTCGCGTGCGCGGCTGCACGCTCGTGGCGTGGCGCGGCCAGAAGGTGCCCGTGCTCTGCTTCAATCCCGAGGGCAAGCACCTGCATCTCGTGGTCGTGGACCGCACGCAGTTCCCCGATGCGCCCACCGAGACGCCGGAGACGGACCGCAACGGCTCCGCGCGCACGGCCAGTTGGTCCAAGGACGAGCACAGCTACGTGCTCAACGGCCTGAGCACGCACGCCTTCGTGAAACAGTTCCGCAAGGACAAGCGCTGGGATTGGGGAGGGTGACGCGGCCTGACCGCTCCCATCCCGCCGCGCCGCCAACCGTTTTCACACAACCTCGCGCATGATGAAGCAGAACAGGTCTGGGAACCTTGGCCGGCGCGGGAATGACAGGAAGGGTCTTGGTGTTGGTTGTTCAGTAGTTAAGGTGGCTGTTACTCAGGAGGCCACGTCATGCTCAAGCTCCTCAATGAATCGTCGCGTGACCTCGACGCCGCCCTCTCCACAATAGTGTCCCGGAAGCTCGGGTGGAAACTCGCGCCGAAGTCCGTCGCATCGATCGCGTATCGCATCCAAGCGCGGGTCGCCGATGCTGACAGAAACAAAATCATCGAACTCATACGGAGTGGCCGTGCCATCCAAAAAACGCACCAAAACATCTCGAACATCCTTGGCTGTCTTCTTCCGACGATGACCGAATAGTTTCATGACGCTCCAAGTAGCCAACGGATAAAGTTAGACGGCATGGTCCTGGTCACTCTTTTGTCGTCTGCGCCAAGCAGACCGTATCCAAACAAAAACCCACACGCAGTGAAAGCCAACAAACAACACCGCGCCGACCGGCGGCAGCAAGTAATTGATGACGGCCGAGAAAATGAAAAGGACTGCTCCGAGAGCGAGCACATCAACCCAAGACCGACGTGCGAATATTAAGCCTGGAATGATGAGTCCGTAGAAGATGACAGCGGTGGCGAATAAAACCGTGGTGCTGATGCGGGCGGTGGCCGATGAAGTTGATGGCTCAAGAGCTGGATAGTAGCGGTGCGTGATACCTCGATACGCCAGCCCGACAACGAACACCCCAACGAGAACGAGGAAGCCAATCACCATCGGGTTTTTGCGTGTCGGTTTCACGGTGCGCGTAATGCCGCCTAACATCAAATTAAGCCCAAGTCCCAGTCCACGCTGCCCATGAGCCGCTCCTTCTTCATCGCCCCGTCTCGTTGAAATACACCTTCACATTCTTCGTCGCCCGCCCGGCGGCGATGATGTCGAGCTTCCCATCCCCATTCAAATCGGCGAGGCACAGGTCTTCGCAGGCCATCGTGTTGTCATCAATGAGCGTGGTGCGCCAGTCCTTCAGG
>JBBQYK010000202.1:0-9266 GCA_038208765.1 Verrucomicrobiota bacterium | reverse complement strand
GCACGCGACAGGCCGAACGTGTGGGCCACCCGCTCCGGCGGCCAGCCGTGCCAAACGAGTGCGTGGAGCACTTGAAAGTGCTTGGGATTCATCCGCCCGCGTAGCCGCTCGAAGGCCGTCGCCAGCAGCGCCCTTCGCCATTCCTCGTTCCAAGTTTCATCTTCTCCTGCCGCTCCTGCCGTGGCGGCTTCCACCGTTGCGGTGATTCCGGGCTGGTCGAGGGAGACATGGCCGGGGCGGCGCTTATGGAACTGGTTGGTGATCCGCCAGCGAGCCAGCCGGTAGAGCCAGCCGCGAAAGGAGCTTTGCGCGCGTTGGTATTCGCCGTTCCTCAGGCGCACGGCCACTTCCAGCAACGTGTCTTGCGCCACTTCCTGCGCCTCTTCATCGGTCAGCCCGGAGCGGAGCGCGTAAGCGTGGAGGAGCGGACGGTACAGGTGACTGAACGTTTCCCACGCGGGCTGGTCCTCCCATTTGGTCACCCGTCCCAGCAGTTCGAGCGAGGTCTCTTCTGATCCCGGGGCGTGCATGGGGCGTAATGGACACACCCCACGGTTTTTGGTCAATCCTATTTGGGCCAAGGCGCTGTGCCCAGGCGCGGTGCGGCGCAACTTATGGAGTGCGCGCCGCTTCTTACATAGTGTTGATCCAAAATTGGGACAGGCCGGTTGCGTCTTATAAGGTGCAGATGGCGTCTTATAGACACGGTGGTGCATCTTACCAACAATTCGTGTCATCTTATGAAGTAGGCGCGGGGTCTTATGGCTTTTTCGCGCTGGAACGGGGCCGGGGTGTCTGGTTTTGGGAATTCGTGGCTGGGTTTTGGAAGTTTCCGGCGGCTGAGGGACGCGGGGCGTGGCGCACGCCGGGCACCACGCACGCCAGCTTCTCCATCTCCACGCTTTACCGAAACAGAACTTCCCTTGCACACTCACGCCCGTGCTTCCGCTGGAGTCGTGCAAACTGTTCAGTGCGCTCGCGCCCGAGGATCTCGCGGCGCTGCAACGAGTCACGCGCGAGCAATCGTTCCCCGGCGGTGCGGAAATCTTCAAGGAAGGCGACGCGGGCGACGCGCTTTACGCGGTGAAAAGCGGCAGCGTGCTCATCACTGCCGTCATGGGCAAAGGCGAACGGCAGACGCTCGCGCGCGTGCCGCCGGGCGAGGTGTTTGGCGAACTCGCGGTCATTGACAACCAGCCGCGCTCGGCCACCGCGCAGACCGAGGTGGACACCACGCTGTATGTAGTGCCGCGGGACGCGCTGCTGGAGTTGCTCACCAGTTCGCCGCAATTTTCGTTCAGCATGATGCGCGAGATCACCAACCGCCTGCGCGAGTTCAACCGGCAGTACATTCGCCAGGTGTTGCAGGCGGAACGCATGGCGCTGGTGGGCCGCTTCGCCAGTTCCATTGTCCATGATTTGAAAAATCCGTTGACCATCATCGGCATCGCGTCGGACATGGCCTGCGGGCCGGACACGCCGGTGAGCGCACGGCAGATCGCGCAGAAACGCATCCAGAAACAGGTCGAGCGCATCAGCAACATGGTGTCGGACATCCTCGAGTTCACGCGCGGCGGCGCGGTCGCGCCCACGACCACGGTGCTCGAGTACGCGGAGTTCGCCCGGCCCGTCATCGAGGAAATCAGCCGCGAGATTTCGCCCAAGGGCGTGGCCGTGGAACTGATGACCTCCGTGCCGCTGGCCAAGGTGCCGGTCAACCCGCGCCGCCTGAGCCGCGTCTTCTACAATCTGATGTTCAACGCGGTGGATGAAATGCCCGAGGGCGGCAAAATCAAAATGCACTTCCGCGTCGAAGGCGCGGAACTGATCACTGAGATCGAGGACACGGGCGGCGGCATCGCGCCCGAGATGTTGAACAAGCTGTTCGAGGCGTTCGAGACCTTCGGCAAGGTGCGCGGCACGGGTCTCGGCCTGAGCATCGCGAAGCGCATCGTCGAGGAGCATCGCGGGCGCATCTACGCGCGCAACGTGCCGGGCGGCGGAGCGCTGTTTGGTTTCACCCTGCCGCTGTCGTGATGTTGGAGTCCAACCTTCAGGTTGTTCGGGAGAACTGGCCGCCTCGGGCGGGCAGGGACAAGCTGAAGCTTGAACTCCGACTCACGCTGAAGCGTGAACTCCAGCGATGAACCGCATCCGCCTTCTTCCCGAACACGTCGCGAATCAAATCGCCGCCGGCGAGGTCGTCGAGCGGCCCGCCAGCGTGGTGAAGGAACTCGTCGAGAACTCGCTGGATGCCGAGGCCCGGCGCATCACCGTGGAAATTCAATCGGGCGGGCGCTCGCTCATCCGCATCACGGACGACGGCTTTGGCATGAGCCGCGACGACGCGCTGCTCTGTCTCGAACGTCACGCCACCAGCAAGATTCAGCGCGCGGAAGATTTGCACGGCATCAGCACGATGGGCTTTCGCGGCGAGGCGTTGCCCAGCATCGCGAGCGTGAGCCGCTTCAGCCTCACCACGCGCGAGCGCGGCAGCGAATCGCCAGAAGGCACGCAGGTCATCATCAACGGCGGCAAGATCGTGGAAGTGAAAGCCGCGGGCAGCGCGGCGGGCACGAGCATCGAAGCGCGCGCGCTGTTCTTCAATTTGCCGGCGCGGCGGAAATTTCTCCGCGCGGAAGAAACAGAAGCGGCGCACATCCAGCATTACCTGACGCTGGCCGCGCTGGCGCATCCCGAGGTCGCGTTCACGTTTGTGAAGGACGGCCGCACTGTCTGGCAACTGTCCGCGATCAAGAACGACGACGCGCCCATCGCCGCCTTGCGCGAGCGGATGCGGCAATTGTCCGGCACGCTGCCGTCGCTCATCGAGGTGGAAGTCAGTGAGCAGCTTCCCGAACGCTTCACGAGCGACGCCACAGATCAGCTCGAAACCCAAAACTCGAAACTCCAAGTGCGATTGTGGGGTTTAATCGGCGCGCCCGGTGTCGCGCGCTCGACGCGCGAGGATCAGCATCTGTTCGTGAACCGACGTCCGGTGGAAAATCGCGGCATCAACCACGCGCTGATCGAGGGTTACCACACCGCGCTGATGAAGGGCCGCTTCCCGGTCTGCTGTCTGTTCCTCGAAATCAATCCAGCGGCGGTGGATGTGAACATTCATCCCGCGAAGCGCGAGGTGAAGTTTCGTGATGAGCGGGCGGTGCGCGGTTTCGTCACGCGCGCGGTGCGGGATGCGCTGCTGGGCTTTCACAGTGCGAGCCGGCCGGGTCCCACTGCGCCTGGGCTGCCGCCGGTCGAGTGGTTGTCCGCGAAACGTCCTGCGCTCGGCGTGGATCAGGATGTGGTCTCGCGCGAACCGGCGTTGCCGGGATTCCCCGTGGCCGCGCCGGACCTGGGAGCGCCGATTTCCAAATCGGCGCGTGCTGAAACTCCCGTCCGCGCCGATTTGGAAATCGGTGCTCCGCCCGCTGCCGCCTTGCCCAGTCCGGGCGTGCGCCCGTGGGCTCCTCACCCTTCACTGCTCACTGCCCAGTCTTCGCCGACTCCGCTGCTCGCCGTGCCGCTGCGCCTCGTGGGCGTCATTGGCCGCCTCTACGTCGTGCTCGAATCAGATCGCGGACTCGTGCTGCTGGATCAGCACGCGGCGCACGAACGGATTTTGTTCGAGCAAATGCTCACGCGCCTGGAGCGCAACGAAATCACTGCGCAACGGCTCCTGCTGCCGGAGACGATTGAACTCGCCCCGCGCGATGCCGCCTTCGTGCGCAGCGTGCTGCCGGTGCTGACCCGCCTCGGCGTGGGCCTGAGCGAGTTCGGCGAACGCACCTTTCTGCTCGATGCGCTGCCGCCGATGGTCAAAGCGCCCGATGCGCGCGGCTTCGTCATCACGCTGGTGGACGAACTCAAGGCGGCGGGCGAGGGCGTGAACCCGCTGCGCCTCGGCGAGCACGTCATTGCCAAGACGGTCTGCCGTCACGCGGTGAAGGCCAACGACCCGCTCACCGGGCCTGAACTGGAGAATCTCGTGAACGATCTGCGCCACTGCGCGATGCCCTACACGTGTCCGCACGGCCGCCCCACGCTCATCGAGATGAATTTCCGCGAGCTGGAAAAGAAGTTCGGTCGGGCGCAGTAGGAGAGCGCGGTTCAGGAAAAATTCGTCTGCCCAAATTCGTCTGCCCTGTTGCCTCAATAGGAAACTGGCAGACGAATTAGGGCAGACGAATGGGGAGAACAATTCGGGCGCGCTCCGGTCGGGAATTGTTGTGACACTCCGGGGCCGATCCGGTATCCACTTTCTCCGTCCGCATTCCCGAAACCAAACTAGCCCCGAATATGAAAGCCAGGACTCTGCTCGCTTGCATCACCGCGCTCTTTTTGTCGTTCACGCTCACGGCGCGGGCCGCGGACCAGTTGCTCATCACGGAGTTCATGGCGGCGAATGACGGCATCGTGCTCGACGAGGACGGCGACTCGGAGGACTGGATCGAACTGCACAACGCCGGCACCAACGTGGTGAATCTCGACGGCTGGTTTCTCACCGACAAAATCGCGCAGCCGACGCAGTGGCGTTTCCCCGCGACGAATCTTCCGCCGAACGGCTATCTCGTCGTTTTCGCGTCGAGCAAGAACCGGCGCGTGCCGGGCGCGACGCTGCACACGAACTTCAAGCTCGACAACAAAGGCGAATATCTCGCGCTCATCCAGCCGGACGGCGTGACGGTCGCGTCGGCGTTCGCTCCGGCCTATCCGTTTCAAATCAGCGGCGTGTCCCACGGCTTTCCGGTGGTGCCGACAGTGACCACGCTGCTGCCGACCGGCGCGGTGGCGCGCGTGCATGTGCCGCTGGATGGATCACTGGAACCGTCGTGGGCGTGGCCGGGCTTCGACGACGCGTCGTGGGCCGCGCTGCCGACCGGCGTCGGCTACGAGACGGACGGGCTGGTGCCGTTCGTGCCGGCGACGATTGCGAATTCCGCCACGGAATTTTCCGGCACGCAGGGGCAGAACAACTGGTTCTACGGCTCCTGGGATCAGAAGGCCGACGCGGATGGAATTTATGCGGACAGTGAGTTCACGCCTTTTCCGAACGCGGGCGGCGGCTGGAGCGCGGCGAATTTTTTCAACGGTTCGATCTGGGACTGGTTCGCCGGCGATCCGCCGTACTCACAACTGACGAGCCAGGGCGGGCGGCCCTCCAGCGAGAACGGCAACGCCGCGCTGCCCGATCACTGGGTCGTGCGGCGTTACGTGAATGAGTTCGACGGGCCGCTCACGATCAGCGGCAGTCTCACGCACACGAGCGGCTGGGTGTATGTGACCCAGACGGGCGTGGCCGGAACTGGCCTGCTCTACCTCTACCTGCGCGGCGCGGGCGAAGGCTACATCGACGACATCAAGCTCGTGGCCGGCGCGGTCCCGGAGTCAGGCGCGAATTTGATCAGCAACGGTGATTTCGAGTCGGGCGCGCTGACGCCGTGGAACGTCACCACGAACATGAGCGGCTCCTCGGTGAGCAGCACCATCCGCCACGGCGGCGCGCGCAGCATGAGAATGGTGGCCAAGGCGGCGGGCACCACGCAGACGGATTCCATCTGGCAGGCACCGACCGTCAGCGCCGGATCGCTCTACACGCTGAGCTACTGGTATCTGCCGGTGGTGAACGGGCCGGACGCGCTGGTTCGCGCGTCCGGCAACTGGCTTTACACCACGCCGACGGCCCCCGGCGATGGCGTCGTCGCGCGCATCTTCGTGGATGGCGTCGAGCAGTGGCAGCGCCCGGCGTTTGTCTCCGGCGAAAATTATTCGGTCACGGTCCCGGCGCATCTGGGATCGAAAATTGATTTAGCGCTGGAGGCCGGCCCCGCGAACAACGACCTCGGCGACACCACCGCTTTCACCGCCAGCGTCGTGACGGCGGACCCGACGGTGCAGGTGGTCGCCGACTCGATTGCCGACTGGTCGGTCAACGGCATGCAAGGCGAGAAGAACTGGACCTACGGCTACTACTTCGAGGGCACGACCACGAACACGCCGACGTATTACACTTCCAACTTTGTCGCCTTCCCGCGCGACCACGGGCCGTACGGGCCGAACAATTTCTGGGCAGGCGACTCGTGGAAATGGTTCAACGGCAATCCGCCGGTCGATGAAATCGGACGCGAGCTGATGATGCCCACGGGATTGAACAACCTCATCCGGCACTGGGTCATTCGCCGCTGGACCAGCACGGTGAGCGGCCGGGTCACCATCACCTGGCGCATCGTGAAGGTCTCGAACAGCGGCGCGGGCGTGACGGCGCGTGTTCTGCAAAATGGCGTGCAACGCGATCAGGCGATCATGAACGGCCAGTCCGGGCTGCCGTTGGTTCGCACCGTCGTGATCAACAACGTGCAGGTCGGCGACATCTTCGACCTCGCGCTCGACCCGACCGGACTGGGCGGGGCTTATGGCGACGGCGGCGATCAGAGTTACGTGAGCGCGGTCTTTCAAGGCACGCCGAGCCTGACGAACCTCGTCGCGTCGAGCCTCCAAGGCCCGATGCGGAACGTGAACGCCACGGCGTATCTGCGCCTGCCGTTCAACGTGGCGAATCCCGCGCTGGTGCAGTTCCTGACGCTGCGGATGAAATACGACGACGGCTTCGCGGCGTATCTGAACGGCCAGTTGGTCGCGAGCGCGAACGCGCCGGGAGCGCCGGATTGGAATTCAGCGGCCACCGTGGCGCGCAGTGATGCCGACGCGACGGTGGCGCAGGATTTCAATCTCACGCCCTTCGCCGGCCTGTTGCAGCCGGGGACGAACGTGCTGGCCATTCGCGGATTGAACGCGAGCGCTGGTGATTCGGATTTTCTGATCCTGCCGGAACTGCTTGCCACGAGCGTAGCGGTGAACACGAACACGCCGCGCTACTTCACACAGGTTACGCCCGGCGCGGCGAACGGCGCGGGCACGGGCAGCTTCGGCCCCATCATTCGCGATCCCGCGCACGCGCCGAACGTGCCGCGCGATCAAGATGATTTGCATGTCACCGCCATCGTCCTCGCGACCGTGTGGCCGGTCGATGCGGTCAGCCTCACGTATCGCGTGATGTATTCGAACGAGGTGACGGTGCCGATGTTCGACGACGGCGCGCACGGCGATGGACTCGCGGGCGACGGCGTGTTCGGCGCGACCATTCCCGCGAGCGCGTCGCAGCCGGGGCAGATGGTGCGCTACTTTGTCTATGCGACCGACATCGCAGCGAACGCCTCGCGTGTCCCGGCCTACGACAACCCGCAGGATTCGCCCGCGTATTTCGGCACGGTGGTCAGCGATCCCACGCAGACGAACAAACTGCCGGTGCTCCACGTTTTCACGGCCAACCCGACGCAGACGACGAACTACACCGGCACGCGCTGCTCGATTTTTTACGACGGGGAATTTTATGACAACGTGGTGATCAGTTTGCACGGGCAGACCACGGCGGCGGTCTTCTGGAAGCAGAGCCTCGACATCAGCATGAACCGTGGCGAGACCTTCCGCTGGAAGCGCGGCGTGGAGCGCGTGGACAGTTTCAACCTGCTCTCGCCCATTTCCGACAAGGCCTACCTGCGGCAGATCATCGCCTACGAGACCTTTGCCAACGCCGGCATCCCTGGCAGCACGGCCTTCCCGCTGCGCGTGCAGCAGAACGGCGTGTTCTACGGCGTGTTCCATTTTGTCGAGAAGGGCGACGAGCATCTGCTCGAGCGCGCCGGACTCGATCCCGACGGCGCGCTCTACAAACTGTATCTGCCCATGACCAGCGCCTACATGGGCGTGGCCGAGAAGAAAACACGCAAGGCCGAGGACTATTCCGATCTCCAGGAATTGATCAACGGCTGCAATCTCACCGGCGAGGCGCGGCGGCGGTTCCTCTACGACAACATCGACGTGCCGGAGTTCGTCAACTTCCTCGCCACCGTCAACCTCGTGCAGAACGAGGACTGCTGTTATTACAAAAACTATTTCCTCTACCGCGACTCGAACGGCACGAAGGAGTGGCAGATGCTGCCGTGGGATCTCGACCTCACCTTCGGGCGCACCTTCGGTTTCCTGGTCGTGAACGGCGTGCAGACCAACGGCTATTTCAACACCAACATCTTCTGGACGAATCTCTATTATCTCCAGAAGCGTCCGTCGCCCATCGGCGCGGCGGATTTCATCGGGCAGGATCATGTGGTGGCCGAGGCGCTGTGGTCGGTGCCGGAGATTTACCAGATGTTCCTGCGGCGCTGGACCTCGGTGCATGAGCAGTTCCTGCAAAAGCCCGGCACGCACCCGCTGCTCCTGCACTACGAGCGGCGCACCGATGAACTGGCCGCGCAGATCGAGCCGGACGCCGCGCTCGACCTGGCGAAATGGGGCAGTTGGTTCCCGGTGCAGACCATGCCTGTGGCCGTGGACATCCTGAAAAAAATCTACTTCGAGAAACGGCGCGGCTGGATTTTCAACACCCTCACGGCGGCGAACGGCGGGCCGTATCTCGGCACGCAGCCGACGAACGCCGCGCTCCGTTTCGGAGCCATCGAGCCGAATCCCTCCGGCGGCAATCAGGATCAGGAATACGTCGAGCTGGTGAACACGAACAGCTATGCGGTGGACATCTCCGGCTGGCGCGTGACCGGGGCGATTGATCACACTTTCAAGAACGGCGTGGTCATTCCCTCGAACTCCGTGCTCTACCTCTCGCCCAACGTGAACGCCTTTCGTGCGCGCACCAGCGGGCCGCGCGGCGGGCTGGGCCTGTTCGTGCAGGGCAATTATTCGGGCCGGTTGAACGCGCGCGGTGAGGCACTGCAACTCGTGGACTCGACCGGCCGCGCTGTGGCCGCCACCAATGTCCCCGCCGCGCCCAGCCTCGCGCAGCAGTATCTCCGCATCACCGAGATCATGTATCGCCCCACGCCGCCGCCGCCTGGACTCGCGGCGCTGGCGGATGCGTTTGAATTTCTCGAGTTGAAGAACATCGGGCCGGCGCCGCTCAACCTGCTCGGCGTGCGGCTGACCATCGGCGTGGACTTTGGTTTCACCGGCAGCAGCGTTACGAACCTCGCGCCCGGCGCGCGCGTGCTGGTGGTGCGCAATCTCGCGGCGTTTGAATCCCGCTACGGCAGCGGCCTGCCGGTCGCCGGCCAATACTCCGGCCTGCTTGACAACGCGGGCGAAAATCTCCGGCTCGAAGACGCCACCGGGGAGAAGATTCTCGACTTCGATTACAACAACGCCTGGTACCCGATCACCGATGGCGTGGGCTTCTCGCTCGTCATCGTGAACGAGAA
>JBBQYK010000201.1:0-9321 GCA_038208765.1 Verrucomicrobiota bacterium | reverse complement strand
GCGGCGTTGAAATGCCGCGCGGTTTCCCGCACGGTTCGCGCGTGAAATTTCTTCCACTCGTGTGGCTCGCGCTGGCGCTGGCTTCCGGCTGTCGCGACGGGAAATCCGTTCCCGCCGCGCCGCAGACTTCCGCGCCTCCGATCTTCGTGCCAAGTTATCTGCCGCACGCGCAACCGCGTTTGCAGACCATGAAACTCTTCGTGGGCATGAAGGAGCTCACCGCCGAGCTGGCGCTCAAGCCCGTGGAAATTTTCACCGGCATGATGTGGCGCACGAACATGCCCGACGACGACGGCATGCTCTTCGTCTTCGCCGACGCCACGCCGCGCGCGTTCTACATGCGGAACACCCTCGTGCCGCTCTCGCTCGCCTACATTGATCCCGACGGCGTGATTGTGGAAATTCACGACTTGCATCCGCGCAACGAAACCTCCGTGGCGTCGAAGGCGGAGAACATCCAGTTCGTGCTCGAGGTGCCGCAGGGCTGGTTCGCGCGCCATCAAATCGTGCCTGGCACCGTGGTGCGCTCGCAGTACGGCGAGCTGAAGAAAATCTTTTCGTTCAAACCACAGCCCCGCTGATGAGCCGTCCCACCGATGTCCGCGTCGTCGCCGCGCGCCTGTATTTTCTGCCCGTGCAAACGCGCGTGCCGCTCAAGTTCGGCAACGAGACGCTCACCTCCGTGACGCTCGCGCGCGCCTGCGTGACCGTCGAGGATCGCCACGGAAAGCGCGCCGAGGGCTGGGGCGAAACGCCGCTCAGCGTGCAATGGGTCTGGCCGAGCAAGCTGCCCTACGCGTTGCGGCACGAGATGCTTCAGCGATTCACCAAGCAACTCGCGGAGCAAATCGTGTGCGCGGATTTCGCAGGCCACGCCTTCGAGGTGGGCGTGGACTGGCAGGAGCTGCTGCTGCCAAAAATGCTGACCGCGTTCAATCGCGGCGCGAGCGAGCCGATGCCGCTGCTCGCCGGACTCGTCTGCCTCTCGCTCTTCGACCTCGCGTTGCACGATGCGTTTGGGCAGTTGCATGAGCGTCCGGTCTATTCCACTTACACTGGCGAATTCATGGCGCGCGACCTCGGCGACTTTCTGGTGCCGGCGGGCGACGCGCCGGCTTCGCTCCAGTTCACCGGAAAATTTCCCGCCGACTTTCTCGTCGCCGAACCGCCGCGCCGTTTGCTCGCGTGGCATCTCGTGGGCGGACTCGATCCACTCGACGCTTCGGAACTCACCGGCCGCGAACCGAACGACGACTATCCAGTTTTGCTTCGCGACTGGATTCGCCGCGATGGTTTGAAAGGTCTGAAAGTAAAACTGCGCGGGAATGACGCGGAGTGGGATTACGCGCGGCTCGTCAGGGTAGGGGACATCGCGCGCAAAGAATCGGTGCAGTGGATCACGGCGGACTTCAATTGCACCGTCACCGAGCCAGCCTACGTGAACGACATTCTCGACCGCCTGCAACGCGACGCGCGCGACACGTTCGACAAGCTCCTCTACGTCGAGCAACCGTTCCCGTACGAGCTGGAGGAATTTCCCATCGACGTTCACAGCGTCGCGCGGCGCAAGCCGCTCTTCCTCGACGAGAGCGCGCACCACTGGCGCTGCGTGCGGCGCGGACGTGAACTCGGCTGGACCGGCGTGGCGCTCAAGACCTGCAAGACGCAAACCGGCGCGCTCCTCAGCGCGTGCTGGGCGAAAGCGCACGGGATGCAGCTCATGGTGCAAGACCTGACGAATCCAATGCTCGCGCAGATTCCGCACGTCCTCCTCGCCGCGCACGTCGGCACCATCGCAGGCGTGGAGACGAACGCCATGCAGTTCTATCCCGACGCCTCGCGCGCGGAGGAAGCGGTGCATCCCGGCCTGTATCGTCGGCGCGATGGTGAAGTGGACTGGTCGTCCGTGCATGGTCCGGGTTTCGGTTATCGCCTGGCGGAGATGCGGCGGGAGTTGCCCGAGCCGGTTTTGGTGCAGTGATTTTTTCCGGCTGCGGCAACGGATCAACAGCCAGAGGTGTGATTGGAAGTGGCGCTCCTGCCCGCCACTTCTAATCACACCCGTGCGGAGACCTGACACTGAACTTCTCCCTCGGGCCAGTCCATCCAAGTGCGCCTTTTTCTTCGCGTCCTTCGCGGCCTTGGCGTGAGGCTTCAACGGCATGGTTCCGGCTCAGACGGGGGATTCTCTCTGGTCCTCAACCTTCACCTGCTTTGTTCTCTTGAGACTGGGCGTGCATGACCTCTTTGATTTCACTGACCGCGGGTTTTAATTCGCTCATCATCGCGTGTTCCTCTTTCGACAGTCGTTCGATGCGTTTTCCCTGCGCGTGCAGCTCGCGCAAAAGTGTGTCCTGACTGCGCTGGATGCGGTGCATCCACCAAAAACACAACCCCCAGCAGAGCGTGCTGACGAGCGTGCAGAGGCCGATCAAAATTTGGTTGGTCAATAATTGGTTCACGAATCTCCTTGTCGGGCCACGGTCGCCCTTTTTGGCGGACGCGACAACCTCGCAGTCGGTTAATCCCCGTTGTATCCGCTCTGACAAGCGGCGTTCCCGCCCTTCGACGGCGGGGCGGTGAGACCAGTCACCGTGCCGATCAGCCCGAGGATCAAAAAAATCGCTCCGATGATTTTCATAATCTTTTCCTGTCGTGACGCCGCGCGCTGAACCTGAAGGGCAGGCCCGAGCGTGGGGAGATTGAACGAATGATTGACCAGCCGGCCGGTGAATGAAAAGCCCGCAGTACAGGGCGGGTGTGATTGGAAGTGGCGGTCAGGAGCGCGGGCGTCCCGCCCGTCTGAATGGAACCAGAGGCAATTTCGCCCAGACCGCGTGGTGCGGTGGAAAACCTTCGGCGCGCTCCGGCGGGCGAGACGCCCGCGCTCCTGCTGGAGTGCCCGCCACTTCTAATCGCACCCGTGCAGGGCGGGGATCAGTGGTCGGTGGTCAGTGGTTGGTCATCAGTAAAACAGTGCCGCCCTGCGGCGGTCAGGCCCATTCCCCAATCCTGAAAGGATTGAGAACGGGCAAGACCGTCAGCCGAAGGACCGCATTGTTTCACCGATGACTGACTCACTGATTACTGAATTCCCTCCGCAACTGTTCAGTCGAAACCGTGTTCAATTTCAAAACCTATGAACCACGCATCCGGTTCCGTGCTGCAAAAAGTCACCTTTATCCTCGTGCTCTTCGTCGCGGCGGCGGCGGGCTATCTCGTGATGCGGGAGCGGCTCCGTGCGGACCGACTCCGGGCCGACGAGGCGGCGGTGGCGGCGCAGAAAGAGGAAATTCTCAACGCGGTGGCGAAGTTCAATGCCAGTGCTGCGGTGACCAACAAGATCGAATACGCGCCGCTGCGCGCGCGCGTGGAGACGAATGTGGTGCGGGTGCCGAGCAATCGTTTCATCACGTTGTCCAATCCCGCAGGCCCGACACCGACGGTCGTGATCGTGGGGGAGACCCAGCCCTATTCGCGCAATGTGGCGCAGCCCGTGTTGGTGGGATCGTCGCCGGTCTTCCCCGGTGGAGGCGGCCGGAGCGGCGGAGCGGCGGTGACGGGGCGCGTGCTCCTGCGCGGCACGCCGCCGCCGGAGAAAGTCATCGTGATGGACGCGGCTTGCGCGGCCTTGCAGCCCGCGCCGATCACGACGCGTCATTACGTGGTGGGCGAGGGCGGCGCGCTGGCGGATGTGTTGGTGTATGTGAAAACGGGAGCGCCGGTGACCGCCGCGCCGACGGGTGGCGCGGCTCCGTTGCTGGATCAAATCAATTGCGAGTATCAGCCCTACGTCATCGGCGTGCAGACGGGGCAGACGTTGCAGGTGCGAAACTCTGATCCCTTGCTGCACAATGTCCATGTCATGCCGAGAGTCTCCGGCAACCGCGAACGCAACATCGGTCAGCCGGTGAAGGGGATGGTCACGCGGCTGGTCTTTGACAAGCCCGAGGTGTTCGTGCAGTTCAAGTGCGACGTGCATCCGTGGATGTTTGCCTACGTGGGCGTGGTGGAGCATCGGTGGTTCGCGGTGACGGACGGGAACGGCAGTTTAGCGCTGCCGTCGGGATTGCCGCCGGGGCAATACACGCTGGCGGCGGTGCATCGCAAGGCGGGTGAGCAGACGCAGACCATCACCGTGGGCGCAAACGGCGGCGGACCGGTGACGTTCACGCTGGAAGTGCCGGGGCCGTAACCTGCCCGGAGCGCCGGCTTCCAGCACGGCGCGATGGAAATAATTTTCGCCAAACGCGCCGTGCTGGAAGCCGGCGCTCCGTTCCCAAAAATCAACCCCGCGCGGCGCGGCTGGCGCGAAACGCCATGAAGATGCTCACGATGGCCCAGACGTGGAAGGCGACACTGATCCAGGACTTGATGAGCACGCACAATCCCGTGTCGAGCAGCAGCACGAGCAGTCCCACGATGAACGCCCAGGCGTGGCGTTTGATGGCATAGTAACCGAACAGTGCGATGACGCCGGAACTGACGATGGAAATGGTCATGGCCACAACCGGCGTGGCGGCAAAGGTCACATCGGTAATGGTGGTCAGTCCAAGGCCGACCGCGAAACCACCGATACTGGCCTTGGTCATCAGCAGCACGGAATTGATCACCGACAGCGCCGCCACCCAGTAGAACCAGCTCGCGCCCGAGCGGATGCGCTGATCCAGCTCCGCATCGCTGGCGGCGGCGGGTGTGAACTCAGGCGTCGCGGTCGCCAGCGGAGCGACGGACGCGGGCGTGGACTGGAGATTGAATTCAGGAAATGCGGACGCCTCGCGCCACTCGGACAGGTCACTGCGGAGGATTTTCGTCTGCGCGTTCGCGCGTCCGTCGCGCACCCAGCCGAGGAATTGCGCGCGATCCACCGGGCCGTAGTGCTGTCCGTCGCCGCCAAGAATTTTGTACGTGGGTTCAGAAGTCGTTTCCATAATTACGTTGCACGCGACCGTGGCAGGGCAGGGCGGGACGCTCAATACTTTTGAGGGGCGAGCAGGAAGATGATTAAGATTAGGATTAGGATTAAGCCGGAACCATGCAGTTGAAAAGACCGGGGAGCACAGCCGCCCCGGCTGTAGTTCAGCGCGCCCCCGCGCTGAACCCGACGCGCGGGACCGCACCAAACGGTGAGTGTTTTCCGGCGCCCTCCGTGGGCCGCGAGGCGCGGCCCACGGCGCCCGGGGCGGGCGCGGTCCCGCGATCAACTGCATGGTTCCGGTTAAGAACCGGACGCACCAGTCTTAGCCGGAACCATGCCGTTGGAGTCCACTGCCTCACGCCAAGGCCGCGAAGGTCGCAAAGGAATGAGCCATCTGATGGTGCGGAGACTTGGCACTGAAAAGTGTTCTTCCCACACGGGCCAGTTCATCCAAGTACGCCTTTTTTCTTCGCGTCCTTCGCGGCCTTGGCGTGAGGCTTCAAGTGAAGTCTTCCTGCTTAATCGTAATCGTATTCTTAATCCTTCCGGCCATTCGTCATTCGGCTGCGCTCCGCCGCAACTTTTTCTTGCCTCGCGCGCGCTCGCGACAATCATTCGCGCCTGATGTTTTCCAAAGAGATTCGTTCCGTGCATTTCGTCGGCATCTGCGGCACCGCCATGGCCTCCGCCGCCGCAGCGATGAAGGAGAAGGGTTATCACGTGACGGGCAGCGACACGAACGTGTATCCGCCCATGTCCACCTTCCTCACCGAGCGCAAGATTGACGTGATGCCGGCCTACGCGCAGCAGAATCTCTCGCACAAGCCCGACCTCGTGGTCATCGGCAACGCCATGTCGCGCGGGAATCCTGAAGTCGAGGCGGTGCTGGAACACAAGCTGCGCTACTGCTCGCTGCCGGAATTGCTCAAGGAATTTTTCATGCGCGGCAAGCGTGTGCTGGTCGTGAGCGGCACGCACGGGAAGACCACGACGACTTCGCTTCTCACCTGGGTCTTCGAGCACAACAAGCTTAACCCGTCGTATCTCATTGGCGGCCTTCCGAACAATCTCGGGCAGGGCGCGCGCTTCACGGACAGCGAGTGGTTCATCATCGAGGGCGATGAATACGACACCGCGTTCTTCGACAAGCGCAGCAAGTTCGTCCACTACCTGCCGGAGGTCGCGATCATCAACAACTTGGAATTTGATCACGCGGACATTTTTGCGGACCTCGCCTCGATTCAGAAATCGTTCAGCCATTTCGTCCGGCTCGTGCCCCAGAATGGCTTGCTGCTCGCGAATGGCGACGATGCGAACGTCGCGCCGCTGTTGAACGTGAACTTCTGCCCGGTGAAACGCTTCGGCCTCGGCGAGCAGAATGCGGTGCGCGCGTTCAACCTGCGCTACGGCCCGACGGCGAGTGAGTTCGAGATTCCCAGCTTCAAGTTTCACATCAACATGGTCGGCGAACTAAACGTGCGGAACGCCCTCGCGGTCGTGGCGGCGGCGAAGCATTGCGGGCTGAAGAATCAGCAGATTCAGGATGCGTTCAGCACCTTCCAGGGCATCAAGCGCCGCATGGAAGTGAAGGGCATCGCGGGCGGCGTGACGGTGGTGGACGACTTCGGGCATCACCCGACGGCGATTCGCGAGACGCTGAAGGCGTTGCGGCTGAAATTTCCGTCGCAGAAAATCTGGGCCGTCTTCGAGCCGCGCAGCAACACGACGCGGAGAAATGTTTTTCAGACCGAGATGGTCGAGGCGCTGCTCGGCGCGGACGCCATCGTGGTTGCGGAAATTGCCAAGCTCGAACAAGTGCCCGTCGAGCAGCGCCTCGATCCAGCGCGGCTCATGCGAGACATCAAGGCGAGTGGGAAGCCCGCCGAGTACCTGCCCGGCGTGGAGGCCATCGTGGATCATTTGAAGAAGAGCACGGGCGGCGGCGACGTGGTGTGCGTGTTTAGCAACGGCGGTTTCGGCGGGATTCACCAGAAGCTGTTGAGCGCATTGCAATTTCGCCGGTAGGAGGGCTGCGGTGGCGGGCCGTTGCCCCGCCAAAATTTTCCTGCGCACAAAATTGTTTGGCACCCGGGAGCGGCCTTGCTAGAAGTCGTCCAGCTTTTCGGGACCATGCACACAGAGACCGGACATTCCAAAGACCGCTCATTGACCAGCGAATCCTTGCTGGAGCGCGTCCGCGACTGGGACGATGCGGCGAGCTGGCGGCAGTTTTTCGCGACCTACCATCGGGTGATATTTTCCCTCGCCAGCAAATCCGGGCTGAACGGCACCGAGGCGGAAGACGTGGCGCAGAACACCATGATCGCCGTGGCCGATCGCATCCGCGGTTTTCAATATGACCGCGCCGCCGGCTCCTTCAAAAATTGGATCCGCTACCAGGCCCGGGCCAGAATCAAGGAGCACTGGGAACGCCGTGAGCGCGAGCAGGCGGTTTTTCTGGACGCGCGGGCCCGGCCCGATCCGGACCGCACTTCCACAATCGAACGATGCTCCGACGCGCAAAATGATCCCGTGTTGTGCCTCGACCGCACCTGGGAGCAGGCGCTGGCCGAGACCGCGCTGGCCCGCGTCAAGGCCAGCGTCGCGCCAAAACATTTTCAGATGTTCGATCTCTACGTGATGAAGCAGTGGCCGCTGCGGCGGATCAGCCGCACTCTGGGTGTCAGCGCGGCGCAGGTTTATCTGATCAAATCGCGGGTTACATTTTTGCTGAAAAGGCAGACCAGACAGGTGCAGGCGCAATTGGAGCGCCCGCCCGCGTCTGGAGCGGACAGACAAAACCACAAAAAACCATGAACACACTCCACCTCCGCACCCACCTCGAGCAGAACATGCCGAGCAGCAGCTCCAGCTCACAAAGTTCCTACCACAACAGCGTTCCGCTCCGCGCTCCGGCGGCCGCCGCGCGACCGGTCTTCATCTCCAGTCCCACGCCGAAGCGCCAGCCGGCCCGCTCGCGTCGCGTCGCGTAATTGCTTGGCGTTCTGTTCTGTCCTGCCACCGGATTTCTTGCCGTGAAACGCAAGCTGATCCTCAGGAATCATTTGTCCCCGGGTGATCTGGTCATGCTCACGGCCGCCGTGCGTGATCTGCACCGGCTGCATCCGGGGAAATTCCTGACCGATATCCGCACCTCCTGCCCGGAGCTGTGGGAACACAATCCTCACCTCACGCCGCTCCGCGACGGCGCGCGCGGCGTCGAGGAAATCGAATGTCAGTACCCGCTGATCGACCGCAGCAACGAGGCTCCCTACCATTGCCTGCACGGCTTCGCGGATTTTCTCAGCCAGCGCCTCGGCGTCGAAGTTCGGCCCACGCTCTTTCGCGGCGACATTCATCTCTCCGACGAGGAGCGGCGCTGGAAATCCACCGTGCATGAACTGGCCGGTCGCGATCTGCCCTTCTGGATCATCAACGCGGGCGGCAAGTTTGATTTTACGATCAAGTGGTGGGACTGGCGGCGCTACCAGCGAGTGGTCGATCACTTTCGCGGGAAAATTCTGTTCGTCCAAGTCGGTGAAACCGGTCACTACCATCCGCCGCTTCGGGACGTCGTAGATCTCCGGGGCCGTCTCGATCTGCGCCAGCTTGTGCGGCTGACCCACCATGCGCAAGGCGTGCTGTGCGGCGTCACGGCGCTGATGCACCTCGCCGCCGCGGTGCCAGTGCGCGCGGATCGGCCGCCGGCACGCGCCGCCGTGATTATCGCGGGCGGACGCGAACCGACGCATTGGGAGGCCTATCCGCATCATCAATTCATCCACACCATCGGGGCGCTGCCGTGCTGTCTGGCGGGCGGCTGCTGGCGGGCGCGCACGCGCGTGATCGGCGATGGCGAGGCGGGCGACGCGCCGGATCAGCTTTGCCTGCGGGTGAGAAATAATCTCCCGCGCTGCATGGACATGATCACGCCGCAGGAAGTGATTCGCCGGATCGAAACCTACTTCACGGGCGGCGCGAATGTTTATCTCGCGCCCGCCGAACAGCGCGCCGCGCGGCGCGCGATCCAGCGCAGCCTCACCGGCCTGCGTTTGGAAACGACCGTTCATCTCGGCACGGTGCGCGCGGCGCTGGCCGTGGCCGCGCGTGAGGCCCGGCGTGCCGTCGTTCCTGCGATGCAAGGCCGGGGCATCATCCTCCTGCTCGACACGCCCGCGGAACTGGCCGGCGCGCTGGCGGGCGTGCGGCAGTTGCGGGCGCGCGGTTGTGAACTGCCCATCGAGTGCTGGCACCGCGATATTTCTTTATCCAAATCCGCTGAACTGTTCCGCGCGCTCGACGTGGCGCTCGTGAACGCCGCGCGCACGAAAGAAACACCCGCGCCGTTGACGCGCGGCGAGTTGCGCCTGCACGCCCTGCGCCACACTTCATGGCGGGAAGTG
>JBBQYK010000200.1:0-9330 GCA_038208765.1 Verrucomicrobiota bacterium | reverse complement strand
CTGCGCGTCCTCGAAAAACATTTCGTAGAAATCCCCGAGGCGGAAGAACAGCAGCGCATCCTTCGGCAGTTCGCCCTTGATGCGGCGGTACTGCGCCATCATGGGCGTGAGTTGTGGTTCGGGTGACGACATGTTGCGCGGAACCAAGGTTCAAGGTTCAACCGTTCAAAGTTCAAGGTTCAAAGTTCCGCCGCCTGCCTTGGCCCTAAAACTTGCGCCTTTCCAACCACCGGCTTCCGCGTAGAAACACCGCACCGTGAACGCCGTGCTTTCCACTGCCCGATGAAACAATCCCTCGGCCTCGTCGCCCTCGTCGTGCGCGATTACGACGCGTCGCTCGGCTTCTTCGCGGGGAAACTCGGCTTTCAACTCGCGGAAGATTCGCCCGGGCCCGCGCAGCACAAACGCTGGGTCGTCATGGCCCCGCCGGGCGCGACGGAATCCCGGCTCCACCTCGCCCGCGCGGCCACGCCGGAGCAGGCCGCGTGCATCGGCGCGCAAACGGGCGGGCGCGGGATCCTGTTTCTCCACACCGACGACTTCTGGCGCGACTACGAACGCTACCGCGCCGCCGGCGTGACCTTCGTGCGCCCGCCGCGCGAGGAACCCTACGGGACCGTGGCCGTCTTCCAGGACCTCTACGGGAATCTGTGGGATTTGGTGCAACCCACCTCTGGGCTTGAAGTTTGAACGGCGCGGCGCACACTACCGCCACGCATGGACACGCTGTAATTCGGCAAAGATTTATGTGCGCTGCGGCGATACTTGAAAGAAGAGGATCCCGCACCCTTGCACAAATAAGGCTGGTAAATGAGTGATTCGATTCCTAACCAAAACCAAAGTTTAACTGCCCAAAGCACGCATCCGGTGAAGCCCGATCAACAACCAAATGACCGAGCCGAACGGCAGGAAAGCATCAAAGAACTCTACTTGTACGCAGTTCAAAGATTGAACACCGAACGCGAACGATTCAATAGGGTAGATGAAAAGGCGAACAAACTTGCTGCGGTCTTTGTTTACGTCATCGGCGCTCTTTTATTCTTCGTGAAAATGATCGAGTCGAATCTACCGCCCAAGACTGTTGTCGATTGGATTCTTGTGGTCATCACCAGCTTGTCGCTGTTTGCAGCATTTTTTGGGTGGGTCGTCTGCGTCAAAACACCGGCACTGCGACTATTCGTGGAACCTCCATTCAATGCTGAGGTAATTAAATTCTTTGAGAAAAACCGCGCAAGTGATGTCCGCTACGCATGGGCAAAACAATTTGAAAAAGCCTACGAAAAAAACGTCGCGACCACGAACGACAAGCAACTCAGCCTTCACTTTGCGATAAGCACAATGCGAATCGTTGTGGGAGCATTGGTGTTGCTTAGTTTTCTTTATCTCATCAAACTATCCAAATGAGGAAAGTATGGTTGAATTGAAAATTATTCCGTTGACAGAACCTATTGCGAGCCTTGCCCCACCAATTCAGCCTGGACCAATTGATTTAGCGGCCGCATCGCCCGGTTCTGCGGTTACCGAACCTAACTTAACTGCACCCGAATGCATGTCTCTTTACGCATCTCACACTCCTGCTGCTGACGTAGTCAAAGCCTTATTGGAGAAAAGGGACCCAACCGAAATTTACTGATTGGACAACGTGGAAGAACAAACAAACGTGCCAATTTCTCAGCCAGAGGTTGTCGCAAGTTCTGCTGAACTAGCCATCGCCTCCGTGGGGTCTGCTGTCACAGATCCGACTCTTGAAGCACCCAGATGTGTCTTCATTTGTAATTCGGCGCCACCTCCTGAAAATATCGGAGAAGTGCTATTGAGTGAGCGGGGCCATAGTCGAGGGTGAGCCTTCACGCTCTGATCTTTCCCGGTTCGTTTGTCGACTCGTGACCTCCTCTGCTACGCGGTGTGGCGGCAAAAGCCTCCAACGCCCCGCCAGCGGCGCGAGCACGGATGAGACTTTCAAGGAAGCGCCATCTTCCAAAAAGAAAGGACACGCACCCATCCGATCTCGGCCTCCGAAAATAGCCCAGAGCTTTAGCTCCGGGTTCACGGCTCAAACAAACCCATCCAGTCCCGGAGGGACGGAAGGATCGTCATCACTCGCCGCGCAGGAGCCAGGCCTTTCGTCCCCCCGGGACTTGGGAATGTTCTGGAGGCGTTCGGTCCCAGCCATAAATCGCTGGGTTATTTTCGGGAGCAACATTTCAAATGACGAAGGGGTGGCGTGGGTGGGGCGAGACTCCGTCGATCCAACCATTCCGAGCGCAGCGAGGCGAACGGAGTGAGCATCTCTCCTGGCCGCGCGCTCACCGGAGATGCTCGCTGCGCTCGCGCCTCCTTCGTCGGCAGTGACGGCTCGACAGAGTCTCGCCCCACCCACCACACGGCGCTTCGTTATTCGTCATTTCGCTCTGCGAGTTGCCTTCGTTCGCGCGCGTTGTTACCCGTTGAGCCGTGAAGTTTCTCGCCGTCTGTCTTGCAGTCGTGCTGGCCTCCGTCGCTGGCGCCGCGGAATTGCCGATCTGGCGCGGGCCGATCTCGGGCGCGGTTACGGCGGACTCGGCGAGGAAGAAGGCTAAACCGCATCGCACGGACGACGCCTCCCCATGAAACAATCCCTCGCCCTCGTCGCCCTCGTGGTGCGCGATTACGACGCGTCGCTCGGCTTCTTCGTGGGGAAACTAGGCTTTCAACTCGTGGAAGATTCGCCCGAACCCGCGCAGCACAAACGCTGGGTCGTCATGGCCCCGCCGGGCGCGACGGAATCCCGGCTCCACCTCGCCCGCGCGACCACGCTCGGGCAGGCCGCGTGCATCGGCGCGCAAACGGGCGGGCTCGGGTTCCTGTTTCTCCACACCGACGACTTCTGGCGCGACTACGAACGCTACCGCGCCGCCGGCGTGACCTTCGTGCGCCCGCCGCGCGAGGAACCCTACGGGACCGTGGCCGTCTTCCAGGACCTCTACGGGAACCTGTGGGATTTGGTGCAACCCACCTCGAACCTTGAAGTTTGAACGGGGCGGCGCACACTGCCGCCACGCATGGGATCTTCTTTCTGATTGAACTGGTTTGACGCTTTGATGATGAGAGGGCAGCGTCGGCGACAACGAAGCGAGCCAAACAATAATTGCCGTGCTAGACACAACGGAACAACCAATCCCCCTTCTGCAGGCAGCGAAGAACCGTGCCGCCGGAGCATCGGTACCAACCACGGGAAAAAATCCTGATCGTCGCGAGGATAACAAACTCCGCATCAATGATCGCGCGGCGCATCAGTGGTATCGCTTCGTGCTTTCGTTCCCGCCGCATTTGGTGCGGGACTACGTCAGCAAGTTTGGTCTGAATGCGAGTCATCAAGTCCTCGATCCTTTCTGCGGCACCGGAACAACTTTGGTGGAGTGCCAAAAACTTGGCCTTCCTGCGTTCGGTTTGGAGCCAAACCCCGTCGCCTGTTTCGCGAGTCGAACGAAACTTCAGTGGGACATCGATCCAGAAAAACTTCGCCGCCACGCGCGTGCGGTAGCCGATGCTGCGAACGATGTATTGGAGCGCGATGGATATTCAGACGACGACACGCTCCGCCTGTTGGAACGCCGACCTCGCCTTGCGACGGCCCTGCGCTCCCTGCCGGAGGACGTCGCCGATCTTTTGCTGACGAACTCGATCAGTCCGCTCCCGTTGCACAAGGTCCTCGTTTTGATCGATGCGATGGCAGAACATCAGGACGCGCGTTTCATTCACCACGAACGTCTTGCGCTGGCCACTGCGTTGGTCAATGGCATCAGCAACCTGCACTTCGGACCCGAAGTCGGCGTAGGTCCAGCCAAGCCCGACGCTTCCGTCATCGCGCTGTGGATGGATGGCATCCTGACGATGGCCCAAGATTTGGAAAATCTGCCGCGCGGCCAAACATCCAATTCGATTGTTTACAAGGCAGATGCGCGCGAGGTCGCTCAAGTGCTGCCGCCGAATTCGGTGGATGCCGTCATCACCTCTCCGCCGTATCCGAACGAGAAGGATTACACGCGCACCACGCGGCTCGAATCGGTGTTGCTAGGTTTCATCCGTTCCAAGCAGGACTTGCGCGACCTGAAGAAGTGTCTGGTGCGTTCCAACACTCGCAGCGTGTACAAGGCGGACACCGATGACGCGTTGGTGGAAGGGCATGTGGAAATTCAACGCATCGCCGCCGCGATTGAAGCCCGCCGCATCGAGCTGGAGAAAGACTCCGGCTTTGAAAAACTTTATGCCCGCGTCACCAAACTCTACTTCGGTGGCATGGTTCGGCATCTCTCCGAATTGCGTCAGGTGCTTCGGCCCGGCGCACAACTGGCCTACGTCGTGGGCGATCAGGCCTCCTATCTCCGCGTCATGATTCGCACCGGTCAACTGCTGGCTGATCTCGCGACCTCGCTGGGCTACGAAGTGACCGGCATCGATTTGTTTCGCACGCGCCTCGCCACGGCCACGCGCGAACAACTGCGCGAAGAAGTCGTTCTTCTGCGCTGGCCCGGAAAACCTTCCTAGCCCGCTCCACGCCCATGAAGTCAAAGAATCGTTACACCGCCATCTTCCAACGAATCTTCGAGAGCCGCTTCAAGCCGGGCATGGCCGAAGTGGATTTCGAGCGACACGAAATGATCGCCACCGCCAAGCAGTTGCGGATCACTCTCCCGAAGAACCTGGGCGATGTGATTTACAGCTTCCGCTATCGGGCACCGTGGCCTGAGTCCGTGAAAGCCACTGCGCCCAAAGGCAAGACATGGATCATTCGCCCTATCGGTCAGGCCAAGTACCGCATCGTTCTTGTGCCCGACGTTCCTTTGACTCCGAATCCCAATCTCGCGGAAACCAAAGTCCCCGACGCCACGCCCGGGCTGGTGACCAAGTACGCGTTCAATGACGAGCAGGCACTGCTCGCACGGCTCCGCTACAACCGCTTGGTGGACATCTTCACCGGCGTCACCTGCTACTCACTGCAAAATCATTTGCGCACCACCGTGCCGAACATGGGGCAGGTCGAGACGGATGAAATCTATGTGGGGCTGGACAAGAAGGGCGTGCATTACGTCTTCCCACTTCAGGCCAAAGGCGGCTCGGACAAAATGAACGTCGTGCAAATCGAGCAGGACTTCGGCGTCTGCGCACACAAGTTTCCGTCGTTGGTCTGTCGTCCTATTGGCGCACAATTCATCACTGGCGGCGTGATTGTCCTCTTTGAGTTTGAGCAGACCGATGTCGGTGTTCGCATCAGTTCCGAAAAGCATTACAAACTCGTCCCACCGGATGAAGTAAGCGCGGATGATTTGCAGACCTACCGGCAGAGAACGGCGGATTAGATTTTTTCTTCCCGCGGCGCCTTCTTTCGTCCCTCCGGGACTTGGCAATGTTTGGGGGCGTTCAATCAGCCCTCAAGGGCTGGGCTATTTTCAATGGATCCGACGGGAGATGGGAGCTGACTCTTTTTGCCCCCACACACGCCCTCACCCTCCATTTTCCTCATTTTTTGCCACTTTTTGAGGATTCCAGTCTCCGTTTTTTGCAGCTTTCTGTTTTCTGCTTTCTGCTTTCTGCTTTCTGCTTTCTGCTTTCTGCTTTTCACGCCGCCTTCCGCGTTGTTACCCCTGTGGCGTGAAATTTCTCGCCGTCATTCTCGCAGGCGTGCTGGCGTCCATCGCCGGCGCGGCGGCCCCACTCGCTCAATCCGCGTAGCCGTTTGGATTCTTCTGATGCCAGCGCCACGCGGACGTGATGATGTCCTCCAGCTTCGGGAATTTCGGATCCCACCCCAGTTCACGCTTCGCCTTGTCGGCGGAGGCGACGAGCTTCGGCGGGTCGCCGGGGCGGCGCGGCTTTTCCACGGCGGGAATTTTTTTGCCGCTGACTTTCTCGCACGTCTCGATGACCTGCCGCACCGAGTAGCCGTCGCCATTGCCGAGGTTGAAAAATCCCTGGCGGCCGGCGACCAGCGCGAGCATGTGCGCCTGCGCGAGATCGACGATGTGGATGTAGTCGCGGATGCAGGTGCCGTCGGGCGTGGCGTAGTCGGTGCCGTAAATCTCGCACTGGCCGGCCTGGCCGAGCGCGACCTTGAGCACGTTCGGAATCAGATGCGTCTCGATGCGGTGATGCTCGCCAAACTGCGCGCCCGCCCCGGCGGCGTTGAAGTAGCGCAGCGCGACAAACTCCAGCCCGTGCAACTGCTGATACCATTGGAGAATTTTTTCAAACATCAGCTTTGACTCCCCGTAGGGATTGATCGGGCGCTGCGGCAAATCCTCCGTCATGGGCACGCGGTCGGGCGGGCCGTAGGTCGCGCAGGTGGAGCTGAAGACGAATTTCTTCACACCGGCGGCGACGCACGCGTCGAGCAGCTTCACGCCGTTGCCCACGTTGTTGGAAAAGTATTTACCCGGATTCGTCATGGACTCGCCGACGAGCGCGTGGGCGGCGAAGTGCATGACGGCCTGCGCGCCGGAATTGCGGAGCGAACGCGTGAGCAATTCCGAATCGCCGAGATCGCCGAGCACAAACTGCGCGCGCGCGTCCACGGCGGAGCGATGGCCCTCGGTGAGATTGTCGAAGACCGTGGCCTGATGCCCGGCGCGGAGCAATTCCTCGACGCACACGGAGCCGATGTAGCCCGCGCCGCCGGTGACGAAAACATTCATGCGGGCGGAACTATGCGGAGGGAAGGAGGGCGGGCAAACAGTTTAACGCGCCTCCGCAGAAGAAATGAAACTCTCATGCTGTGGTCTCGGGTGCATCCGTGATGCCGCACCGGAAAGCTGCTGACAGTTCAAAAAGCCAGCGCAGAGGTGGAAGCACCGCGACCTGACGGGCCGGCCACCCGTAAATCTCCATCACGGTGGAAGCGAGCGACGAGCCGCGCATCCACTGTAGCTGACCGTCCTCCATGTGACGTGAGGCAGCAGAGATGGCACCAACCGTGGTAAAATAATACGCAACGACAGCGAAGGCGACGAACGCAATTTGTTTCGTGGCGCGGCGGCTGGGACAGCGTCCGCCGACGTTTTGCTTCGCATCCGCTCGCGGACGAACTGAACCGTTCCCCTTCACTTCGTCGGCACCCAGCCTTTGCCAGGAATGAACTCGCGGCTGCCGGAATGGCTTTTGCAACCGCTGTTCAGGGACACCGCCACGACGGCGAGCAGGACGAGCAGTAAGATATTTTTCATGCGCGCACAGTAATCCCGGATTTGTGTCCCCCGCAAGCCGCCAGCGTGCGGCCAGTTTGCAATGGGCAGGGGCCGCCTCGTCGCAGAGGCCGGGCCAGTTCGCGCAGCCTGGAAGGGCGCTCACCTCACCCGCCGGTTACAAACCGGCGGCACGCTGGAATGCTCGCAGTGCGAGCAGGGCCACCATGCTGGTTGGACCGACGCTTTTCTTATTTGGCGATTCGGTGCGGGCTGACGCACAGTGCGGCCGAGTTCGCATGGCGCACCAATCGCTTAAAGGTCAACTGCTGCTGGACAATGGCCGGCTGGGCGGGTCGTTTTTTCATCGCACGGTGGTGCTCATCTGCGAACACAACGCGGACGGCGCATTCGGCCTGGTGCTGAACCGCCCCACCGGCCAGACCGTGGGCGACGCGCTGACTTCCAATCTGCCCACGCAGTTGAAATCCGACGACCTGTTCCTCGGCGGCCCCGTGCAGCCGCAGGCGTTGAGCTATCTGCACTCGGACGATTATCTTCCCGACGCGAACGTGCTGCCGAATCTGCATCTCGGTCATTCGCTGGAGGATTTGGTCGAGCTGGCGGATTCCTTTTCCGCGACGCAGCGCGTGAAGGTGTTCGCTGGTTACGCGGGCTGGAGTCCCGGCCAGCTCGATGACGAGATGAAGCGCGATACTTGGCTCACGCATCCGGCTTCGCTGGATCTGGTTTTCCACACGCCACCTGGCGAACTGTGGCCGCTGATTCTCAAGCAGAAGGGATGGAAATACCGGCTCATCGCGGAGCAGCCGGAGGATTTGTCGGAGAACTAGAAGCGCGGACCGCCGAGTCCGCGTGTTCATGTTGGTTTGCAACGCAGGAGTTCACGCGGAGTGTGCGCCGAAGAAACACGCGGACTCGGCGGTCCGCGCTCCTCAGCGCGTCTGTAGCGTCCGCCAGTTGACGCGCGCGACATCGCCCATGTAGTGCGTGCCCGTCGGATCTTCCGCCGCCAGCTTGATGTATTCGCGCGCTTTCGCCGCATCGCCCAAGGCATCGAAATACAAACCGAGATAAAGATGCGCGAAGAACATCCCGTCGCGCGAGCGGGCGGCGCGGGCGGCGGCGAGCACCTGCTCCACCGTGCCGGAGCCGCGATAGAGCGCATCCACTTCCCTCATCGGCACGCGGCCATCCGGCCCGGCGGGCACGATGATGGCCCGCGCGTTGGTCACGCTGGTCTCGCGCGCGGCGCAGAGGAAATGCCAGACGGCGTTTTCCACGTCGTTCGGATTGACGGTGCGGTGGGATTCAAACTGCTTGCGCCCGTCGGCGAACCGCTTCGCGTAGTAGAGCGAGATGCCGCGCTGCCAGTGGTGCGGCGCTTGGGCCGGGGAGAATTCAATCACGCGGTCGAAGTCCGCGACGGATTCCTTGAAGTGTCCCGCCTTGAAATTCACCTCGCCGCGGCCCTGCCATAACGGCGCGGACTTCGGCTCCAGTTTCAGCGCGGCGGTGAGGTCGCGCACCGCGTCCTCGTAGCGGCGCGCGCCGTCCAGCAGTTGCGCGCGTACGGAGAGCGGCTGCGCGTTGCTGGGCGAGGCGGCGACAGCCTGATCGCACAAGGCCAGCGCCGCCGGGAAATTTGTCCGCGCCACCGCGTTGACGATGCGGGCAAGATTCTCCGGGCTGGTCGCCGCCGGGGAATGCAGGGCCAAGGCCAGCGCGAACCCGAGGAGCAGGAGACGGTTCATGCGACGCCAGAAGCTGGGAACGCGACGAAGGGCAGCGGTTACTTCTTCTTCGTGGCCTTCTTGATCGCGGCGCTGGCGGCCTTGGAGTCGAGCAACGCGGCCTTGTGGGTCGTGAGCATCTCCTGAACGCTGGCGATGTTGGCGAGCTGCGTCGGGGCGCGGCGATTGTCGAGGGTGCGGAAATGCTTGTAGCTGGCGAGGCGCTTGCCCATCTCCAGGATTTCGATGTGGCTGTCCTGGAGCTTCCAGATCTGGCCTTTGACCAGAACCAATGAGGCGGCGCTTTTACGATTCAATTTCATATCAGTGGATTGCGGAGCAGACGCCCGCGAATCGTGGCGGATAATAGCGGGGCGCGCGCATCAAGCAATGTTTCATTAAGTGCATTTCAGACCGCG
>JBBQYK010000199.1:0-9427 GCA_038208765.1 Verrucomicrobiota bacterium | reverse complement strand
CCTCGCGGCCCTCCGTCTTCACACGCGGCTGCAAGAGCTTCGCAATCAACCCCGTCCATCCTGTCTGATGCGAAGCGCCCACGCCGCGCCCGGTGTCGCCGTGGAAGTATTCGTGAAACAGCACGTAATCCCGGAAGTGCGGATCGTTCGCGAGCTTGTCGTGGTACTTCATCACCGGCCGCGCGCCGGATTCGTCCTTCAAAAACACGCGGGCGAGACGGCGCGCGATTTCGTCTGCCGCGTCGTTGATGGAAACGTAATTTCCCGAACGCACCGGACATTCGATTTTGAAGTCGTCGCCGTAGTAGTGATGGAACCTCTGCAACGACTCGATGAGGAGGAAATTCACCGGCATCCAGATTGGTCCGCGCCAGTTCGAGTTGCCGCCGAACAGGCTGCTCTGGGACTCGCCCGGCCAATAGCCCACTTCGAGATCGGTTCCGTGGCAGTCGAACCGATACGGCTCACGCTCGTGGACTTTCGAGAGGGCGCGCACGCCGTAGTCGCTGAGAAATTCCGATTCGTCCAGTAGTCGGCGCAGCAGACACTTCATGCGATGACCGCGCAAGAGCGAGAGCAGATGACGATGGCCCTTGCCCTGGTCCTCCCAGCGCGAAACCAGCTTCGCCAAGTCTGGACGATACTGAAGGAACCACTTCATGCGCGCGTGGAAATCCGGCAGTTTCTCCAGCAGTTCCGGCTCCAGAACCTCGACGGCAAAGAGTGGGATCAAGCCGACCATCGAACGAACCTTGAGCGCGATTTCGCGCCCGCCCGGCGTGCGCAACTCGTCGTAGTAAAACTCATCCTGCGCATCCCACAGCCCCTGGCCTTCTTCCGTGCTGTTAATCGCAGCGGCGATGCCGAGGAAGTGTTCGAAGAATTTCGTGGCAATGTCCTCGTACACCTTGTTGTGCAACGCGAGTTCGAGCGCGATGCGCATGAGGTTGAGCGAATACATCGCCATCCAACTCGTGCCATCGGCCTGGTTGATGTAACCGCCGTTGGGCAGCGGCGCGCTGCGGTCGAAGACGCCGATGTTGTCGAGGCCGAGGAAGCCGCCCTGAAAAATGTTCCGTCCCTGCGCGTCCTTGCGGTTCACCCACCAGGTGAAGTTCAGCATCAGCTTGTGGAAGACCCGTTCGAGGAACGCGAGATCGCCGGGGTCATCGGGGTTCTTCACGCGGCGCTGCTTGCGATCCATTTGGAAGACGCGCCATGCCGCCCAGGCGTGGACCGGCGGGTTCACGTCGCCGAAAGCCCACTCGTAGGCGGGAAGCTGGCCGTTCGGATGCATGTACCATTCGCGCGTGAGCAGAATGAGCTGCGACTTGGCAAACTCCGCATCGATCATCGCGAACGGGATGCAGTGGAACGCGAGATCCCACGCGGCGAACCACGGATACTCCCACTTGTCCGGCATCGAGATGATGTCGGCGTTGTTGAGGTGGTCCCAATCGCTGTTGCGCCCGTCCTTGCGCCCGGCCGGGGGCGGCGGCTGATTCTTGTCGCCCCGCAACCACTCGCGGACGTCGTAATGGAAAAACTGTTTGCTCCAGATCATGCCCGCGAAAGCCTGGCGCTGAACCAGACGGGCGTCGGCGTCGGGAATGTCCTGCTGCACCTCGCGGTAGAAGGCATCCGCCTCGTCGATGCGCTGGCGGAAGATGGCGTCGAAGTCCGCGAACGGCGCGCGGCTCTCCAGAGCCGCAGCGGTCGTGGCGATTCCAGCGTGCTGCGGCTCTGGAGAGCCGCGCTCCGGCTGCTTCGTGAGTCGCAGCAGTATCTCCTGCTTCCCACCCGCCGCCACCGTCACGACGTAATGTGCCGCCGCCTTCGTTCCCTCGCGATTCGGATTCACCGCCGAGTGGTGACCGTTCACGACGTATTCGTGGAAGGCGTCCTTGAAAAATCCCACCTCCGCGGCGCCGAAGATTTTCGGGTTCGTGTCGTTCTCGGTGAACAGCAGCTTCGGAGCGCCGGCTTCCAGCACGGCTCGTTGAGTTGCGGATGTCCTTCGCGCCGTGCTGGAAGCCGGCGCTCCGCAATGCAGCCGATACTCGCCCAAGCGGTGATGTTCCGCGACCACCGAATCATCGTCTCCCGCGCGCAACTGCCGCGTCTTCCCGTCCGGCTTCCACGACCAGATGTTGCGGAACCACAACTGCGGCAGCACATGCAGCGTCGCCTCCTCCGGCCCGCGATTGTGAACCGTGATGCGAATCAAAATGTCCTCGTGAGTCGCCTTCGCGTATTCCACGAACACATCCCAGTAGCGGTCGTCATCGAAGAGGCCGGTGTCGAGCAGTTCAAATTCCGGCAAGGACGGATCGGATTTGCGCCGCGTGTTTTCTTCCAAGAGTTGCGCGTAGGGAAATTCCCGCTGCGGATACTTGTAGAGCATCTTCAGGTAGGAGTGCGAAGGCGTGGCGTCGAGGTACCAATACAGTTCCTTCACATCCTCGCCGTGGTTGCCCTCGCTGTTTGTGAGTCCGAACAACCGCTCCTTCAAAATGGGATCGCGTCCATTCCACAAACCAACCGCGAAACACAATCGCTGCCGGTCATCGCAAATCCCCGCGATGCCGTCCTCGCCCCAGCGATACGCGCGGCTGCGCGCGTGCTCGTGCGGAAAGTATTCCCAGGCCGTGCCTCCCGGCGAATAATCCTCGCGCACCGTGCCCCACTGGCGCTCGGAAAGATACGGACCCCAGAGCCGCCAGTCGTCCGTGACGCGCGGGCCAGTCGCGAGTTGGAAGCGCATGGTGTCGAGGGACATGGAGGCAGTGTCGGTGGTGTTCATGGCAGATGCTTCAGAGGCGACGATTGCTAAATTGATTTCGGAAGAAAAGGACAAGCTCATGGCGATTTCGCGGCGCATTTTTTTTAATTGAGTCGTGAGGTGAGGACGAACCTTCCGGGAGGTCACGACGCATCGTTCAAAGCTGTCCGTTGATTCCTCTTCACAACTCACACCGAAAAATTGCGCCCAATCCGCCTTTCCCCTTGCTGTCAGCCTTTGCCCTACATACGCTCGCGCCAATCCAAAGACCGAACCAGTAGTGCTCATGATCACGCATATACTGTCCTCAAACGGCTTCGTGACCATTTCGTCACGCTGACTCTCCCGCGTCTCCTTATGTCGCTGGAATGGTTAGTTGCCGTGCTGCTGCTCGCGGCCGCGCTGTGGCCGCTGGCGCGGAAAACACGCTCCTGGTGGGCGCGAGCGGGGGCGCTTTTCCTTATCGTCGCCGCGCTGTCCGGCGGGTTCGTCTGGAAATCCCGCGCGCACCACAAACTCACCGCGCGTCAGCAACTCCTGCAAAAGCTCCCGGGCGAAACACGTCCTGGCGGGTACGTGCGCTCGGAAACGTGCCGCTCGTGTCACCCCGATCAGCACGCCTCTTGGCATCGCACGTTTCATCGCACCATGACGCAGCACGCCACGCCGGAGAGTGTGCGCGGAAATTTCACGAACCAGACGCTGACGTGGAAAGGCGACGAATATCAGTTCCGGCGGCGCGGCGATGAATTCTTCGTGGAGATGAATGATCCGGCGTGGGCCTTCGCGCGCGCGCAGCAGGAGACGTCGTTTCAGCGCGGCCTCGGCCCGAAGCCCGCGCCCTTAGAAAAGCCGCCGCGCGTCGAGAAACGCATCACGCTCACCACCGGCTCGCATCACATGCAGGCGTATTGGGTCGCGGCGGAGAACGGCAACCAGCAGTTCAGCGTGCCGTTCACGTATCTGTTCGAGGAGCAGCGCTGGGTGCCGCGCAATGACGTATTTCTCCTGCCACCTGATTCCCCGCCACTGCCGCAAGTCTGGAACAACAACTGTCTCGGCTGCCACGCCACGGCGGGACAGCCGGAGCCCGGTGCGCTCGAACCCGGCGCGCTCACCCGCGTTGCGGAACTCGGCATCGCCTGCGAATCCTGCCACGGCCCAGGCGAGGCTCACGTGCGCGCCAACGTCAATCCGCGGCGTCGCTACGCGCTGCATCGCGGCACGAACGGCGACCCGACCATCGTCAATCCCGCGCGCGTCTCCTCGAAGAAGTCATCGGAGATTTGCGGCCAGTGCCACGCCGCTCGTTTTAGTTTGAATCACAACGAGTGGCTGGCCAGCGGCACGGACTACTGGCATCGCGAAAGCATTGATGCGAATCGTCCGCTCATCCCCGGCCACAAGATGCGCGAGTTGACCAACGACTGGGATGCCGAGCAGGTCGCGCACAAGCAGGCGCTCGCCGGCTACTTCTGGAACGACGGCATGGTCCGCGTCTCCGGTCGTGAATACAGCGGACTCGTCGAGACGCCGTGCTTCCAGCGCGGCGCGATGTCCTGCCTCTCCTGTCACTCGATGCACAAAAGCGAGCCAGCGGATCAACTCGCGCGCGGCATGGAGGGCAACGCCGCGTGCTACCAGTGCCACGGCGATTTCAAAACGAAACTCACGCAGCACACGCGTCACGCCGCCAATTCCAGCGGCAGCCTTTGCTACAACTGCCACATGCCGCACACCACCTACGGTTTGCTCAAGGGCATTCGTTCCCACCAAATCACCTCGCCCTCCGTGCAAAGCAGTCTCGACACCGGACGCCCGAACGCCTGCAACCTCTGCCACCTCGATCAATCGCTGACGTGGACGGCGAAGCAGTTGAACGCGTGGTATCGCCAGCCCGAGCCGAGGATCGCGGGCGACCTCGCCAGCGCGCCCGCCTCCGCCGTGTGGCTCTTGCGCGGCGACGCGGGGCAGCGCGCGCTCCTCGCGTGGCATTTTGGCTGGGAACCCGCGCGCCAGATTTCCGGCACCAACTGGCTGCTTCCCTACCTCGCCGAGACGCTTGACGATCCGTATTCCGTGGTCCGCTACATCGGGCAGCGTTCGCTCAAACAAATCCCCGAGGCGCGGCGGCTGGACTTCGATTACCTCGCGCCCGCCGCACAACGCTCCTTGAACAAGAGCACGCTGCTGCAACGCTGGAGTTCAGAAAACTTGCCGCCCCGCGAGCAGGCGAAAATTTTGCCGCCGCAGGAAATCCACAAGCTGCGTCAGGCCCGCGATCAACGACCGATGGAACTGCTCGAATGAACCGCCCCGCCTCCCCTGAACCCAATGACGATTCGCTCGCGCTCGTGGTGCGCCGGCACTTGCGCGTCGGCTGGCTCTCGCTGCTCGTGTTTCTGACGCTTGGTCTCGTGCTCGAAGCGTTGCACGGGATGAAAGTCCAGTTCTACCTCAACGCCATGAACGAGACCCGCCGTCTCATGTGGACGCTGGCCCACGCCCACGGCACGCTGCTCGCCGTCGTGCAACTCGGCTTCGCCTTCACCGCGCACCATGTCCCCGCCTGGCCTGCGCGCACGCGCACCATCGCGTCGTATTCCCTCATCGCCGCTGGCGTGCTGATGCCCGGCGGATTCTTCCTCGGCGGCGTGTGGGTCTATGCCGGCGATCCGGGGCTGGGAATCTTACTCGTGCCCGTTGGCGGCGTGTTGCTGTTCGTGGCGGTGTTGTTGACCGCGCTGAGTTTGAAGCACCTGAAAGACGTGCCCCCGGCGTCCCGCCGGGTCACGAGTAAATAAAACCCGCGGTGCCTCGACCTGCCGGGTGTTGTCACCAACCAAAGCTCTGGATTGATCAGATTTACGGTGAGACGAGGAACAACGGGACGGATTACGCCTCCACCCGGCGGGACGCCGGGGGCACCTCGTTACTTCGTCCGGCCCAACTCCGAGAGGAAGCGCACTAGGTCGCGGAACTCGTCACGCGTCAAAGTCTCGGCCAGACCGCCGGGCATCACCGAGCCGATGACGCGCTTCTCCTGAATCGTCGCGCGAGGCACGCGCACTTCCTGATTCTGCAACGTGTCGCGCAGCACCAGTTCCTCTTTGGTCTCGCGCAACTGATGGCCTTGAAATTCGTCGCCGCCCTTTGTCGTCACGGCGATGGACGTGTAGCCCTCCTTGATCTCGCGCTGCGGTTCCAGAATCGCGCCCACGATGAACTCCACCGGCTGCGCGCTGCCGAGCGCGCTGAGATTCGGGCCGAGGCTGCCGCCCTGACCATTGACCGCGTGACATGCGACGCATCCAAGAGTGGCGCGCTGATAAACTTCCCCGCCGCGCTTCGCATCGCCGCGCGTCCGCACCTCGATGCTGAACGCGGCCAGTTCCGCCCCGGACATTTTCCCGATGGACGCAGACGGCTTGCTCAACACGCGCGCCAGATTCTCCTCGCGCCGGCCGCTGGCGTTCATCACGCGCAAGCCGACTTCAGCGGCGTGCGCGGACGGCGCGGTCCACGCGAGCGCGCTGGCTAACGACTCCGCGCCGCGCTGGCGTTGCAGGAAGGCGGTGAATAATTCAGCCGCGACCATGTCGTCCGTGACACCCGCGAGCACGGTGGCGGCGAGACGGGACGCACCGTGCAAATCGTGCGCGCTCCAGGCCACGATGGCGGCGGACTGCACACGGGGAGAATTTTCCTGTTGCGCCAGTTGCTGCAACGCCGCGCGGCTGGACTCATCGCCGAAACCGCCGAGCGCCGCCGCCGCCGCGCGCCGCAGGTCGTCGCCGGCCTGGGCATCCGCGGCCAGAGACTGGGCCAAGGGCGCGAGCGAAATGAGTTTCCACAAGCCCGCGAGCCGCAGTGCTTCCGCGCGCAACTTTTCATCATGGCCGTGGATCTTCGGCAGCAACGCGGCCGTCAAATCGCCGGCGGGACGAATCTGCCGCGCCTGCGTGGCGGTGCCGAGGACGGGCAGTAGTCGTGCCAGCATCGCCGCCTCCTCCACGTTCAGCATCGCCGCGAGATCGTTCGTGCTGCCCACGTCGGCGAGGATGCGCCAGTAGGTTTCGCGCGCCGCCTTGTCCGTGGCCGGCGCGGCCAGCAGATCGCGCAAGGACTGGCGCACATCCGCCGTGCCGTCCGCGCGCACGAGCATCGCCATGCGCGCCGGATGATTCGCCGTGTTCAACCTCCCGGCGCGCAACGCGGGCAGCCAGTAAGGCTTAAGCGCGAAGACGGTCTGGCGAAGCGCGTAGTCGAGAAATTTGTCCGTGGGAAAATCTGCCGCGCTCGCGGCTACTTCCATCGCGGCGGCATTGGTGAGGTAGCTGCACCCGACCACGGCTTGCAGGCGCACGCGCGGATGTTCGTCGGTCACGAGCGGACGCAACAATTCGAGCGCGCCCGGCAGTCGCCCCGCCCACGCGCCGATGACGCTCGCCGCGTAAGCGCGTGCCCCCGGCTCTTGCGCCCGCGCCAGCCGCGCCACCAGTTCCGGCGCGATGACTTCGTGGCTTTGATAAACGCCGAGCGCTTCTTTCAAGGCGTGATCGGAAAGCCCGGCTCGTTGCGTCCACGGTTGCAGCGCCGCCGTCACCACCACCGTCGAACGATCCGCCAGCACGCGCTTGGCTTGATGCCGTGTCCAACGGTCGGGCGATTTCAAATTCTCCAAGAGTTGTGACAGCGTGGTGTTGGCGAGTTGCGGTGGCTTGGTCAGCGCGCGGCCTTTCGCCGTGATGCGCCAGATGCGCCCGTGCGTCTTGTCGCGGTTCGGATCGCGGAAGCTCGCCTGATAGTGGCCGATGATCGTGTTCGACCAGTCCGCGATGTAGAGCGCGCCGTCGGGACCGAACTTCGCATCCACAGGCCGGAAACTGCGACTCGTGCTCTTGAGCAGCGGCGGCAAATCTTCGAGCGCAAAGCCCGCGCCGTCGTCCTTGATCTTCAACGCCCACACCGCGTTGTTCAGATAACCGCCCGCGATGAGCGCGCCTTGCAATGCGTCGGGAAAGTGCGTCGTGCCCACGATGTCGCCGTTGCTGCACTTGCGGCCGTTGCCGTTCTTCCAAATCAGCGCGGGCGGATCGTCGCGATGCTGCGCCGTCATGCCCGGCACCGGATAAATGTGCGCATGACTGTTCCCCGCGAGCACGATGGGTTCGCCCCAGTCATTGAAGATCCAGCCCCACGGATTCTGCGGTTCGTTCGCGGAACCGTAGAAGCCATCGAGCTTCAACACACGCGGACGCAATCGCCACACGCCCGCCTGCTCCAGCGAGGAAATTCCCCACGGCGTCTCGACGTGCGAATGAATGTGTAGGCCCTGGCACATGAACAACTCGCCGCCCGGCCCCCAGAGAAACGAGTTGATGTTCTGATGATTGTCGCCCGTGCCGAAGCCGCGCAGCACTACACGGCGTTCGTCGGCTTTACCGTCGCCATTCGTGTCTTTGAGAAACAACAGCTCGGTGCCGTGACCGAGATAGCAGCCGTTCTCCACCACTTCGAGACCGGTGGGAATCATCAGGCCGTCGGCGAAGACCGCGGTCTTGTCCGCGCGTCCGTCGCCATTCGTGTCTTCGAGGATGAGCACCTTGTCGTCGGGCTTTTGACCCGGCTCGATTTGCGGATAGACCGTGCTGCCGATGACCCAGAGCCGCCCGCGCGCGTCGAAGCGAATCTGGATCGGCTTCACCACGCCGTTCGTTTCGCTGGCGAAGAGATTGATGTCGAAGCCGTCGGCGAGTTGGAAGGAGGCGAGTTCGCTGGCGGGAGAATTGGAGTCGGCAGCGACAACGGATGAAACTCCAAATCCCAAAAACCAAATTCCAAACAAATTCCAAAATCCAATGTTCAAATTCCAACCACGCCACGATGGAGAGCGGCTCTTGGAATTTGGCACTTGGAGTTTGTTTGGGATTTGAATTTTGGATTTTGAAATTTTCATCACTCCGTTCCTCTCAACGTCGCTGCCATCAGTTCCATCTTCCGTTCCTGTTCCGCAATCAGCGGCCGGAACTTCTCCATCTCCGCCGGAAACCAGCGCACCTTCGGATCGCGATGATCGCGGCTGCTCATCTGCGTGGTGCGGTCGCCGCCGAGAAAGGCCCAGTTCTGCGGACGCCAGTAGTCGAACCAGAAACGGTTCTTCTGCATGACGACGGCGCGGAGGTTTTCAAACTGCGGATTCGACCATTCGCCGATCGCGCTCACGACACCCGCACGCGCTGCGACTTCGCCAAAACCAAGTTGCCGAGTGTAGGCGGCGGCGACGAGCGCATGGCCGCGCGGCGAAATCTGCAAGCCATTGTCCGTGAGGCGCGGCTCCTGAACGGTGCCGGGCAGCTCGGAAAACAAATCCACGCAGAGCAGGCCGCGCTTTTTCGCCAGGGCACGGATGCCCTCGGCTTGTGTCGCGAGATTGCTGTTGAAGGCCGACAAGTCCGGCAACGGTTCGCTCGCGCGCTCGAACGGCGGCGGCGTAACGAGCACGAGCCGCAGCGTCTGTTTCGCGCATTCATCCAGAAGTTTTTCGTACGCGACGGCGAAATTCTGGACGGAGTGTTTGCTGCCCAAGACTTCCGTACGACCAAACTGGAGGACGACCACCGTGGCCCCGGCGCGTTTCAGATG
>JBBQYK010000198.1:0-9440 GCA_038208765.1 Verrucomicrobiota bacterium | reverse complement strand
GAAGTCCTCGTCATCGGCGACACGCCGCTCGACATCGCCTGCGCCCGCGCTATTGATGCGAAAGTGCTCGCTGTCGGCACCGGCATCTATCGCGTGAAAGACTTGCAGCCCTTCAAACCTGACTGGGCCGTGGACAATTTGGAGAAACTCAGCGCGCGGGAAATTTGCGGGTAAGGAGCGCCGCACCTGGCCCGGCGCTCCGTCCAATACGGCCCGCAAGTTTTCCATCTCCCCGTGCTCGGCGCCCTTGTGACACACCGATGCATTCCGCCACTGGCGCGAGCCGGCCACGAACGCCTGACGTGCGGGAGTCTCATCATTGGTTTGATCGGCCTCTTCTCTCTCGCGAGCGGCCGAGCCAGCTTCAGCGGACTCTGACAACTCCGCTTGCCGCGTGCGCGACAGGCCCGCTATTTTCGCCGCACCTGATTTCATGAGCGCGGTGGATTCTTACCTCAAAGGACTCGACTACTCGGTGGTGCAGCAATGCATGCACTGCGGCATGTGCCTGCCCACCTGTCCGACCTACGACAAGACCAAGCTGGAACGCAACAGCCCGCGCGGACGCATCGCCCTGATGCGCGCCATCGCGGACGACCGGCTGGAGCCGACCGTGGCCTTCGCGGACGAAATGTATTTCTGCCTGGGCTGCCTCGCATGCATGACGGCCTGCCCGGCGGGTGTGAATTACGCGGAACTGTTCGAGCACGCGCGCGCCGAAGCCGAGCGAGTGGGCGTGCTCAAGAATCCGAAGCGCAACTTCATCCGTTGGTTCACCGTGGGCTGGCTGTTCATGGATTTGCGCCGGCTGCATCTGCTCGGAATGGCGATGCGTTTGTATCAACAGCTCGGCTTCCAAACGCTCCTCCGCCGCAGTGGCGTGATGAAGCTGATGCCCAAACGCCTGCAAGAACTGGAGGCGATGACACCGCAGGTGCAGCCGAAGTTTTCCAACGAGTTGATCGCGCCCGTCACGTCCGCAAGCGGCGAGCGCAAATACCGCGTCGCCATGCTCACGGGCTGCGCGCAGGATTTGATCTTCAGCGACGTGAACCGCGACACCGTGGAAGTGCTGGCGCGCAATGGCTGCGAAGTGATCACGCCGCCCGAGCAGCAGTGCTGCGGCTCGCTCCACGCGCACAATGGCGAATGGACGCTCGCGCAACAGCTCGCGCGCACGAGCATCGATCAATTTCCGCCGGAGCAGTTCGACGCCATCATCACCAACGCCGCCGGCTGCGGCTCGCACTTGAAACACTACGCCCACCTGCTGCACGACGACCCGCACTACGCGAAGCGCGCCGAACTGTGGGACACGAAGGTGAAGGACATTCACGAGTGGCTGGCGCAGATCGGCATCGAAGCGCCACCGGCAAACGGGGCCGTGCCGTTGAACGTGACGTATCACGAGGCATGTCACTTGTGTCACGGGCAGAAAATCACGGCGCAGCCGCGCCAGGTCTTGCGTGCGATGAGCAACGTGAAGCTGACCGAACTGCCCGAGAGCACCTGGTGCTGCGGCAGCGCGGGCATCTATAACATCACGCAGCCCGAGATGGCTGGAGAACTTCTCGAACGCAAGGTGAAGCACATTCAGAGCACCGGGGCCGAGGTCGTGGCCACGGGCAATCCCGGCTGCATGTTGCAGGTGCAGAACGGCTGCCGCGCGGCGGGGATGAAGGTGCGCGTCGCGCATCCGGTTACGCTGCTGGCCGAGGCGTATCGGAGGGAATGACGAATGGCGAATGACGAATGGAATTTAGTGGGGCGGGCGTCTCGACTGCCATCCAGTCCACTGGCCGTCCCGGCTGGTGTGCTTCAGCCGGGACGGCCAAAGGACTACGGCAGGCGGGACGCCTGCCCCACTACCCGACTAGCTCTGCTGTCCCGCCGTCCTTCGTCCTTCGTTCTTCGTCCTTCGCCATTGTGATGCGGCTCAAAGACCAATCACTCGTCATCATCGGCGGCACCACAGGGCTGGGGCTGTCGGCGGCGCGGGCGTTTGTGCGCGAGGGCGCGCGCATCACGGTGGTCGGGCGCAACACGGAAAGTGTGACAGCTGCCCGAAGTGAGCTTGGTGAGAATGGTCACGCGCTCGTCGGTGATGCGTGCGCGCCGGACACGGCAACGAAAGCAATTGCCCTGGCCCTCGAAAAGTTCAGCGGCTTTCACGGCCTTTATCACGTCGCGGGCGGCAGCGGGCGACGGCAGGGCGATGGGCCGTTGCACGAAATCACCGACGTCGGCTGGAACTACACGCTGAACGAAAATCTTTCCTCGCTCTTCTATTCCAACCGTGCGGCGGCGCAGCAGTTCCTGAAGCAGGGCACCGGCGGCACGGTGTTGAACATGGGTTCGGTGCTGGGCTTCTCGCCGTCGCCAAAGTTTTTCGCCACGCACGCTTACGCCACGGCCAAGGCCGCGATCATCGGCCTGACGACCTCTGCCGCCGCGCATTACGCGCCGCAGAACATCCGTTTCAATGTCCTGGCCCCCGCGCTGGTCGCCACGCCCATGTCACAGCGCGCGCAAGGCGACGAGGCCATTCTGAATTTCATCAAGACCAAGCAGCCGCTCGACGGCGGGCGCATCGGCCAGCCGGAGGATTTGGATTCCGCCGCCGTGTTTTTCATGAGCGATGAGTCAAAGTTCGTCACCGGCCAAGTGCTGGCGGTGGATGGCGGCTGGTCGGTGAGCGAAGGGAACCGATGACGGTTTACTTCGATTACAACGCCACGACTCCGCTCGATCCCGCCGTGCGCGAAGAGATGCTGCCGTATCTCGGCGAAGTGTTCGGCAATCCCTCGAGCGTGCATCACGTCGGGCGGCGCGCACGCGCGTTGCTAGATGAAGCGCACGACCGCGTGGCGCAGGTGTGGAAATGCAAGCCGAGCGAAGTGGTGTTCACCAGCGGCGGGACGGAATCGAGCAACCTCGCCATCTTTGGCACCGCGCGGCTGCTGCGTGAGAAGGGGAGGCACATCATTACCAGCAGCGTGGAGCATCACGCGGTGCTACACCCGTGCGAGTATTTGCGGAAGAAGGAAGGCTTCGACGTGACGTATCTGCCCGTGGATGCGGAAGGGCGCGTGAGCGTGGAATCCGTGCGCGCAGCGTTGCGACCGGACACGGTGCTGGTCTCGGTGATGTCGGCGAACAACGAGATCGGCACGCTCCAACCCGTCGCGGAAATCGGCGCGCTTTGTCGTGAACGTGGGGTGTTGTTCCACACGGACGCCGTGCAGACGTTTGGCAAGGAGCCGTTCACCAGCATCGAGCAGTTCAACGCCGATTTAGTTTCGGTGTGCGCGCACAAGTTTCACGGCCCGAAAGGCGCGGGCGCGCTTTACATCCGCTCACCGCTGCATCCTGATCCGATTGTCTTCGGCGGCGGGCACGAGAACGAGCGCCGTGCGGGGACGGAGAATCTTCCGGCCATCATCGGTTTCGCAGCGGCGACCGAGCGCTTCGTGAAGAGGCCGGTCTTTCAGGCGGACGTTCTGCACCCGTTAGCGGACAGGCTCGTGAAGCTGGCCGATTCGTTAGCCGCACAGGGCGTGGAATTTCGCGGCGCACGCGCTGAACGTCTGACGAACACGGTGGCTTTCACCGTCCTGGGCGTGGACAGCATCACTATGCTGGCGGCGCTGGATTTGGAGGGCGTGTGCGCCTCCAGCGGCTCGGCGTGCTCGGCAGGGTCATTGGAGCCTTCGCACGTCATGCAGGCGCTGGGCGTGCCGGGCGCAGCGGCGAATGCGCTGGTGCGTTTTTCACTGGGCCGCGATTCCACCGCTTCTGAAGTGGCGCATGTCGAGCAAGTGCTGCCGAAAGTCATTGCGCGGGCGCGGGGCGAATAACCATGCGCAACAACCCCACGAACAACTCCAGCGTGGCCGACCAACAACTTGTGAGGAACGCCAACAACCCGGACTTTCCGATGAACGCCGTCGTCGTCACCAAAGTTTTTCACCCTGTTTGGTCAGGCGTTGAGACGCGGAACAGGGCTGTAAAATCAGGGGCGCGAATGCACTTGCACCCGAGTTGTTCCCAATATTCACCACCCTTAATACTAGGTTGATTTGTACAGAGAAACTTCATTCACTAGGCGCCGCCATGAATCTGACCATTGCCAAAGAACAAATCCTGATCGGACTCCAAGCCGTCCAAAACGTGGTCGGATCGCGCACCACATTGCCGATCCTCTCGAACGTCTTGGTGCGCGCCGAGGAAGGACGCGTCGAGTTCACGGCCACGGATTTGGATGTCACGGTCTCCTGTTCGGTGGAAGGCACGGTGAAAAAAGCCGGAGCCACGACCATCCCGGTGAAGAAACTTTTCGGCATCATCCGTGAGCTGTCCGCGTCCGAGATCGAGATCGAAACGGATGAGAAGAACGTGACGAGCATTCGCGCCGGCTCGTCGTTCTTCAAGATTCGTGGACTCGCGCCCGAAGAATTTCCGCCCTTGCCGAAGTTCAAAGAGGACAAACGCATCTCCCTGCCGCAGGCCAAATTCCGCGCCATGCTGCGCAAGACTTCCTTTGCGATCTCCACGGATGAGAGCCGTTACGTGCTGAACGGAATTTTTCTCAGCCTCAAGGATCACAAAATCACGATGGTCGCGACCGACGGCCGCCGGCTCGCGCTGGTGGACGAGGAGGCGGACATTCAGGAGAAGAGCCAGGGCGAGTTCATCATTCCGGCCAAGGCGGTGAACGAACTCACGCGCTCGTTGCAGGAAGCGGGCGACTTGGAAGTAAATTTCTCGGAGAACCAGGCGGCCTTCACGCTCAAGAGCGAAAAGGGCACGGGCGTGCTCATCGTCAGCAAGCTGATCGAGGGCAACTATCCGAACTACCGGCAGGTCATTCCGGCGGAGACCAAGGAGCGCATCGCCCTGCCGCGCGAAGAATTTCTCCACGCCCTGCGCCGCGCGGAACTGATGACGAGCGACAAGCAGAACTCGGTAAAGATGGCGTTCGGCAAAAACTCACTGGCCATCACGGCGAACTCTCCCGACGTGGGCGAGGCGCGTGAGACGATGGCGATTAATTACAAGGGCAAGGAAATGGCCGTGGCGTTCAATCCCGCCTACGTCATCGACCCGTTGAACGCGCTGACCGAGGACGAGGTGTTCTTCGAGTTGATCGACGAGCTCAGTCCTGGAGTGCTCAAGATCAACGGGCCGTTCCTCTACGTGGTGATGCCGATGCGGTTGAGCTAGTGGTGGAACGGCTCGCGCTGCGACCAGCCGTGACCCATCGCGCAGCGTGCGGCCAGTTTGCCACGGGCAGGAGTTGCGAGCGCCAAGCAGCCTTCACAAGTTTTTAGATCGCGGAAGCGCGCGCACCTCACCTGCCGGTTGCCAACCGGCAGCACGTTGTGGTTGCAGCGCGATAACTTTTACCACCGGACTCCAACCCTTCGCTTGGCTTGTCCTGTTTCAGCCGATAGCCTTTCCGCGTGCTCATCGTGCTGCGCATCATCGGAACTTTCAACGCCGCCATCTGGCTTGGCGCGGCATTTTTTTTTACGTTCGGCGTCCAGCCCGGCGTGTTCAGCCCCGAGATGAAGCAGGTCTTCGCGCCGCCGGGCGCGCCGTTGCGCGAATACTATCTCGGCTTCATCGCGCAGCAGCTCATCGCGCGTTACTTCACCTTCAGCCTCGTATGCGCGCTCATCGCGCTGGGACATTTTTTTGCGGAAATGATTTACGCGGGGAAACCGTTCCGCCGTTTCACCTTTGGTTTGCTCGTGGGTGTGCTGGGGGTCGGGTTGATGAGCGCCTATTTTTTTACGCCGCGCATCCAGCAGGCGCACCACGACAAATACCGCGCTGCGCCGGCCCTGCAGATCACGGCCGCGCAGGAAATACGTCGGCTCCACGCCATCTCCGCGACCGGCAACGTGCTCGTTTTGATCGCCCTGATGATCTACACTTGGCAGGTCACGAACCCGAGCGACCCAACGCGCTTCGTGGGCACGGCCAAGTTCCGGGGTTGACTTTCTCCGCGCGAACCGAAGATTAGTCAGTGGTTACAAAGTTTGGGAAAAAGACGGGACATTTATGAATGATTATCGCTCTCCCTACAGCGGGTATTCGAGCAGCAAAGTGTATCAAGGACCGGGCGGTCTCGGTCAGCACAAGCCGCCGGTCGCCGAAGACACGATCCGGACCGAAAAGATCCAGATCGAGCGCAAGTCCTTTGTCGTGGCGTTGAAGGAAAATCCGCGCGGGCGGTTCCTTCGCATCACCGAGGACGTCGGCGGTCGCCGCGACACCATCATCATCCCCTCGACGGGGCTGGCGGACTTCAAGCGCATCATTGACGAGATGGTGCGCGCGTCCGACGAGACGCCGATGAAGTCGCCTCCGCCCCCGCCTGCGCCGCTCCAGTGAGCCTGTGGCAGTGGGCGAAGGGTTTCTTCGCCCGGCCGGAACGCCCGCTGCATTTGCAGCGGGGCGCTTTGGGCGAGCGCGCCGCTCGAAAGCATCTCCAGCGGCGCGGGCTGAAATTTCTCACGGCCAACTTCCGCTCCGCGCGCGGGGAAATTGACCTCATCTTCCGCGATCGGGACTGCTTGGTGTTCGTGGAAGTGAAGACCCGTTCCTCCGAGCACTGGACGCGTCCCGCCGCCGCCGTCGATGCGCGCAAAAAACGGCTGCTCTCCCAGTGCGGCCTCGACTACCTCAAGCTGCTGAAAAATCCCGAGGTGAAGATGCGCTTCGACATCGTGGAAGTGCTGCTCAAGGACGGGGTGGTGAACGAGGTGCGCCATCTGCCGAACACGTTTCAACTTTCGCCGCCTTACCGCTACGGGTGAGCGGAGCGCCGGCTTCCAGCACGGCGCGTTCATGAATTCCAGCGTGCCGTGCTGGAAGCCCGCGCTCCCATGAGCACGTCCTGTTTATAGCCAGCGCAGAAACATCAACGAAAGCACGGCCACGTAAACTGCGGCTAGGAGATCATCCACCGTCACGCCCCAGCCGCCGGGCAGGCGCTGGATTTGGCGGATGGGCCAGGGCTTCCAGATGTCGAAGACGCGAAAGAGCACGACCAGTCCGAGCGTCTTCCACAAAGCCGCACCAGTGAAGAAGAACTCCACGGACGGCAGCGCGCCGCCGCTCCACCAAACGCTTGCGACCCACGGCAGGAAACAAAACGGGATGGCAATGATTTCATCGAGCACGACTGATCCTGGATCGGTTTCGCCGAGAATTGTTTCCGCGTCGTCGCAGAGCCAGATGGAGAAGGCGATGCCCTCAATGCAGCCGGCGAGGTAGGCCCAGAAATTTCCCGTGGCGATGAGCATCGCGAACCAGACGAGGCCGAGGAAGGAGCCGAAGGTTCCCGGCGCGAAGGGAATGCGCCCGATGCCGAAGCCTTGGGCGACGAAGACGCGGATGCTGAAAACCGGTTTGCGGTCTTTGAAGTCTTGTTCCGCTTCTCCGCGCAGGGTCGTCACTTCATCCGAGGTTTTGCGGAACTCTTTCATGCCCCGGCTCAAACCATTGAACAACTCCGGCAGCTTCTTCGCGCCGAACAAAATCAGCACGACCGCGATGATTAGAATCACTGCCCAGCCACCGATGAACTCTGCGAGGTGCATAAGCGCGTCATCAGCAATCGCTCAGATACACCGCGCGGTTACGCCAGAGATACATGCCGCCGGAAAAAATTGTCAGCGCCACCGCCAGCCACTTGGCAAAACCCGCGAGCCACCACACCCACGGATGCCCGGCCACGACGACGCCGAACGGCCGCCCGAGCGCGCCCCATTCCGGGTGCGCGACCAGCACGAGGATCGAGATGATGGCGGCGATTTGCGAAACCGTCTTGTGCTTGCCCAGGCCCTCCGCCGCGAGCACGAGGTTCTTCGACGCGGCGAGCATCCGCAGTCCGGTGATGGCCAGCTCGCGCCCGACGATGACCACGACCATCCACGCCTCGACGAGGGGCACGCCGTAAGGTCGGGCCTCCACGAAGGCGATGAACGCCGAGCAGACCAGAATCTTGTCGGCCAGCGGGTCCATGAGAATGCCGAAATTCGTGATGAGGTTGCGCCGCCGCGCGATTTCGCCGTCGAGAAAATCCGTGAAGCCTCCGAGGCAGAAGAAGAGCAACGCCCACGTCTTGTTGTAGGGCAGGCTCTCGGCAAAGAACGCGGCGAGAAACGCGGCGGTGAAGCCGAAGCGGGAGACCGTGAGTTTGTTCGGCAGGTTCATGGCGCCACCGGCTCGGCAATCAAATCGTAATCCGTGTGGCCCACGATGCGGACTTTCGCGAACTCCCCGCGCGGCAGTTTCCCGCGCACATACACGCGTCCATCAATGTCCGGCGCGTCGGCCTCGCCGCGCGCGATGAGGTAGCGGCCCTTGAGCTGCGCCGCGCCCGCGTCCGTCTCGCGAATCAGCCCGTGCTCCCACGAGCTGATGTTCGCCTTCTGCAATTCCTTCGCGCTGGCCTCCCCTTCGATGAGCACGTTCAGTTCACGGCCGACGAACGATTCCGCCACGGCCACCGCGACTTTGTGCTGCGCGGCCATCGCGCGCTCGCGACGCTTCTGCTTCGCTTTGGCAGGAAGCTGCTGCTCCATGCTGCCGGCGCGCGTGCCATCTTCCTTCGAGTAGCTGAACACGCCGAGGCGCTCGAATTTCGTGTCGCGAATGAACTCCAGCAGCGTGTCGAAGCACTCCTCGGACTCGCCGGGAAATCCCACGATGAACGTGGTGCGCAGCGCGATGCCCGGCACGCCCGCGCGAATCTTCGCGACCAAATCCACGATGTACTGACTCGAGGTCTCGCGCCGCATCCGCTCCAGCATGTTGTCGTGGATGTGTTGCAACGGCATGTCCACGTAGCGCGCGACCTTCGGACACTCGGCGATGGTGCGGATCAATTCGTCCGTCCAGTGCGCGGGATGCGTGTAGAGCAGGCGAATCCAGAACTCGCCCTCGATGGCGTTCAGTTCACGGAGCAGCGTGCAGAGGGTGGTTGCATCCGCCGTCAGCGACTTGGCGGCGGCGGAAAATTTCTCCGGCGAGGAAATGGCTCGGCTGTGGTTCGCGCGCAAATCGAGTCCGTAGTAGGTCGAATCCTGCGAGATCAAATTAATCTCCTTCACGCCGTCGGCCACGAGCTGCTTCACCTCGCGCACGATGTCGGCCTGCTGGCGCGAGCGATGCGAGCCGCGCATTCTCGGGATGATGCAGAAGCTGCACGGATGATTGCAGCCCTCGGCAATCTTCACGTAGGCGAAATGCTTTGGCGTGAGCCGGAAGCGCGGCGTGTCGAAGTCCGGGATGAACGTGGGGCGGAGGTTCACGTCCATGAGCGGAGCCAGCGTGCCACCGGCATGCTGCCGGGAAGTTGCGTCCAGCAACACGGCGCTGCTCGACGATTTTGCGTTGCGACCCGGCGGGACGCCGGGGGCACGTTC
>JBBQYK010000197.1:0-9550 GCA_038208765.1 Verrucomicrobiota bacterium | reverse complement strand
GTGAAGAACGGCGCGGCGAAGAAGAAAGTCGAGGTGCTGCGTGCGGGCGTGGTCGAGCGCTTCTTCGACATTGAACTGGCCGATGGCGACGCGGATTGGTGGGCGTTTCTCGACGTCTCCGCGTGGCGCGGCGAAACGCTGACGGTGAAGGTTAACCGTTTGAAGAGCGATTCGCGTGGGCTGGAATCGATCTCGCAAGGCGACGAGATCAAAGGCGCGGAGAATCTTTATCGAGAGACATTGCGCCCGCGCTACCACTTCACGGCCAAACGCGGCTGGCTGAACGATCCGAACGGCCTCGTGTATTACGAAGGCGAGTATCACCTGTTCTTCCAGCACAACCCCTACGGTTACGAGTGGGGCAACATGCACTGGGGCCACGCGGTCAGCCGCGATTTGATCCAGTGGGAGGAACTGGGCGAGTCGCTCTACCCGGACGCGATGGGGCCGATGTTCAGCGGTTCGGCGGTGATGGATTGGAAGAACACCAGCGGCTTCGGCAAGGACGGTAAGCCGCCGATGGTGCTCGCTTACACCGCCGCCGGAAATCCTGCGGTGCAATGCCTGGCCTACAGCACCGACCGCGGGCGCACGGTGACGAAGTATTCCGGCAATCCGGTGGTGAAGGAATTCACGCCCGGCAATCGCGATCCGAAAATCATCTGGCACGAACCGACGCAGCGCTGGGTGATGACGCTCTACGTGGGCTTCGACGAAACGAAGGAGGGCAAGAAGACGACGCGGCACACGATTCATTTTCTCACCTCGCCGAATTTGAAGGACTGGACCTTGGCCAGCCAGACCGAGGACTTCTTCGAGTGCCCGGATTTTTTTGAACTCCCGGTCGATGGCAACGCGAAGAACAAAAAGTGGGTGCTGATCGGCGCGAGCAGCGAATACATGATCGGCACGTTTGATGGCGCGAAGTTCACGCCGGAGACGGCGAAGCTGCCGGGTCATCGCGGGAAAGGTTTCTACGCGGCGCAGACGTTCAGCGATATTCCCGACGGGCGGCGCATCATGATCGGCTGGCTGCAAGCGCCGTCGCCGGGGATGCCGTTCAACCAGTGCATGAGTTTGCCGCTGGAGTTGAAACTCATTGGCACGCAGGCCGGGCCGCGTTTGCAGTGGACGGCCATCACGAGCGAACTGCCCGTGGCGGCGCGGCGCGTCCTCGATCAACCGCTGGCGCCGGGCGAGACGAACGAATTGTCGAAGGACGGTTTCACGCTGGTGCAGGCCGAGTTTGAGCCGGACGCGAACAGCGAAGTGAAGTTCACCGTGAACGGCGTGCCCATTCTTTACAACGCGGCCAAGCTGGAACTCACCGTGAACGGTCATCGCGCACCCGCGCCGCTGCGCGCGGGAAAGCAGCGCATCACGATCATCACCGACCGCACGGCGTTTGAAGTGTTCGCCAGCGACGGACTGACCTACGTGCCGATGCCGGTGCTGTGGAAAGAGGAGGCGCGCGGCGTGAAAGTGTCGGTGAGCGGCGCGGCGCTGAAGTCCTCGAAGTTCACGGCGTTGGAGTTGAAGTGAGCGGGAGAGCAGTGTCGCGTTTCGGACTTGGGCGTGGAAATTGTCACGCCCCGTTCACCGGCCCGCCTTGGTTTCCACACGCGCGCGGACGAAGTTCTCTTTCATGCGCCCGAAAATTCTGGTGGTTGATGACGAGCCGGACGTTGTGGAGTTGATCACCTTCAACCTCCGCACGCGCGGCTTCGAGACCTTTACCGCCAGCAACGGACTCGAAGCGCTGATCAAAGCGCGCCGCTTCCAGCCCGACCTCGTGGTGCTGGATGTGATGATGGACGGCCTCGACGGACTTTCCGTGTGCGAGATCCTGCACACGCAGCCCGCGACGAAATCCATCCCGGTGATCATGGTCACGGCGGCGGCGGGCGAGATCGCGCGGCTGAACAGCCTCGCGGCCGGCGCGGTGGATTTTCTCACCAAGCCGTTCAGCCCGCAGGAACTGGTGCGGCGCATCGGCACGGCCCTCGAAAAAATTCACGGCCCAGCGCAGATAAAGGCCCACGAGGCCTGAGGAGTTCTCAGTTGGTAAGCCGGCATTTTCAGCCGGCCCCGTGGCGAGTCTTTCCTGTCTCGCGTTCATGAGTCCAGCCCGGCGCGCTCTTCATTCTCCGGCCGGCCGTACGAATTTCTTGACGGCCCGGTTCCGCTTACCGGACACAAAGGAGCGCGCGGCTGGCCCCGGCCCGAAGCGAAATGGACCAAATAACATGACGGCCCCGACAATCAAACGCGAGCTGCTGGACGCGCGACAGGCTGAGAACCGCATCACCGCCGCACACCGTGAGCAGCGCAACGGACACCCTGGTTCCGTGATCTGGCTGACCGGCCTGAGCGGCGCAGGCAAGACGACGGTGGCGACGGAATTGGAACGCCAGCTTTTTCAAGGCGGCAAACATACTTACCTGATGGACGGCGACATTCTGCGCCACGGCCTGTGCAGTGACCTGGATTTTTCCGCCGCGTCCCGTCAGGAGAACATCCGGCGCGCGGGCGCGGTGGCCGCGTTGTTTGCCGATGCGGGGCTGATTGTCATTGCCGCGTTCATCTCGCCGTTTCGAGCGGATCGCGAGCGCGTGCGGAAGATGGTGGCTCCCGGACGTTTCATCGAGGTGTTCATCAACGCGCCGCTGGAAGTGTGTGAGCAGCGGGACGTGAAGGGTCTTTACGCGAAGGCGCGCGCGAACCAGATCCAGGAATTCACCGGCATCTCCGCGCCGTACGAGGCGCCCACGAATCCGGAGATCGAACTGCACACCGATCGGACCACGGCGCAGGAGGCGGTCGCGCAGATTTTGGAGTATCTGGGCGGACGCCGTTGAGGCACGGGAGGGAGAAAGGGCAGGGCGTGCTCCAGGCATTCGCGGACCCGGGTGCTTCCTGACCGTTCCGAAGCCCAAGCCTTCAAACCACGATTGACTTGCTGGATGCGAGCCGGAAACTCCCGCTCATGTCATCAACTGTTGATTTCAAAAACGTCACCGCCGTCGCCAAGGCCAATGTCTATTTCGACGGCAAAGTCGTGAGCCATACCATTCTCTTCGCCGACGGTTCCAAGAAAACGCTCGGCCTCATTTACCCCGGCCCGTTCCACTTCGGCACGGACCAGGCCGAGCGCATGGAGATCATCGCCGGCGTCTGCACGGTGAAACTCGACGGCCAGACGGCGACGCAGGATTACGCGGCCGGAACGTTCTTCAATGTCCCCGCGAAGTCCGGCTTCGACATCGAGGTGCGCAGCGGCATCTGCGAATACGTGTGCTCGTTCATCGGGTGAACAATCCTTTTGCCCGGCTGACACGAAACGGTAAATTGCGCCCGTGAGCACGACCGCCGAAACACTGTTGGAGCAGTTGCGAAAACTTCCGCCGGATGACCAGCGGGAAGTCTCGCGGCAGTTGTCCAAGTTTCTCACCGTGACGCCGGGCCAACCGCCGCCCGCATTTCCCACCGTGAAAGTGGGCGGTGGAACCATCACTTCTGGGCAAGTGGCCGAGGCGCTCGAAGATGAGTGAGGTGCTGTTGGATGTGAATCTGCTGATTGCCGCCGTGGTGGAGAACCACGCCGACCACGGGCGCGCCCTGAAGTTTCTACGCACGCTCGATCACTTTCACACCACGCCCACGACGCAGGGCGGATTTCTGCGTTTTCTGACCCGCCCTTGGAAAGATGAGCAACGCCGCGAGCAGCCGCCTCGCCTGGCGATGGCCGACGCCCTCGCCACGTTGCGCGACGTGATGCACTGGCCGCAGCACGCTTTTTTGCCTGATGACGAACCGTCCACCGGCGTCTCCTTGCAATCCATGAGCGGTCATCGCCAGTGGACGGACGCCTACCTCATGCGACTGGCGCGCAAGCACGGCCTGAAGTTCGCAACGCTGGAACGCAAACTGGGCAATATGGAGGATCGGACCGCGCCCGTTTTGCTGCTCGTGCCATGAAACTTGCCTTCGCCATTTCATTGCTCACGACCGTTCTGGCCCACGCCGAAAACTGGCCCCAATGGCGCGGCCCACGCCTCGACGGCACGAGCGCCGAGACGAACGTCCCGATCCATTGGAGCGCCACCAGCAACGTCCTTTGGAAAACGGAACTGCCGGGTCTCGGCCACGCTTCGCCCATTGTCTTCGGCAATCGCGTGTTCACGGTCAGCGCGGTGCCGCAGTCGGAAGAACGCCTGCTCCTCGCCGTGGATCGCGACAGCGGGAAAATTGTCTGGCAGCAGTCCGTGCTGAAGTCACCGCTGGAGAAGAAACATTCTCTCAACACCCACGCCTCCAGCACTCCGGCCTGCGACGGTGAGCGCGTCTTCGTCGCCTTCCTCGACGTGAACACGATGGTCGTGGCCGCTTACGATTTTTCCGGGAAGCGGCAGTGGCTGGTGCGTCCCGGAAAGTTTTCCTCTATGCACGGCTTTTGCAGTTCGCCGATCCTGTTCGAGGACAAGGTCATCGTGAATGCCGACCACGACGGCGACGGCTACATCGTGGCGCTCGAACGCAAGACGGGCCGCGAACTCTGGCGCATCGCGCGCCCGAACAAGACGCGCAGCTATTGCGTGCCGCTCATCCGCGAGATCAGCGGGCGCACGCAGATGATTCTCACCGGCAGCAAATGCACCGCGAGCTACGATCCGCGCACGGGCAAAGAGCTTTGGCTCATGGACGGGCCGACCGAGCAGTTCGTGGCCTCGCCCGTGTTCAGCGTGAAGGATGACCTTGTGATCATCACCGCTGGTTTCCCGGAGTATCACACGCTCGCGATCAAGGCGGACGGGCAGGGGAAGATCGGTGCGGAGAAGATTGCGTGGCGCACCATCAAGGGCGCGGTCTATGTGCCGTCACCGATTATCGACGGGGATTATTTCTTCATCATCTCCGAAGGCGGCGTGGCGCACTGCTTCGAGACGAAGTCCGGCAAGATTCTTTGGACTGAGCGCCTGGGTGTTCACCACGCCTCGCTCGTGTCGGCAAACGGGCTGATTTATTTCCTCAACGACCACGGCGTGATGAACGTGCTGCGGGCCGGCCCGCAATTCGAGCGCGTGGCGCAGAATGCCATTGGCGAGAAGACCTTCGCCTCACCGGCCATCAGTGCCGGGAGAATCTTCCTGCGCACCGACCGGCACCTGATTTGCATTGGCAAAGCCGGCCCGGGAGAGCGTCCGCGATAGCGCGCAAACTTTTCTTTTTCCCTTCGTCGGGCCGTGGCATTGTCCGGCCATGTTCCTCGCCGGCCATGACTGCACGCGACGCGACTTTCTCGCGCGGGCCGGCGCGGGTTTTGGCGGTCTCGCGTTCGGCGCGCTCTCGATGCTCAACGCGCGCGGGGCGGGCGCAAAAGTCCGCCAGATTGATCCGCTGAATCCATTCGCCCCGCGTCCGCCCGATTTCAAACCGACCGCCAAGTCCGTGATTTTTCTCTTCATGGTCGGCGGGCCGTCGCAGATTGACACGTTCGATTACAAACCCGAGTTGCAGAAGCTGAACGGCCAGCCCGTGCCCGACTCGATCAAGAAAGCGGTGCTCGCGACGCGACACGCGAACGTCTTTCACGGCTGCAAGGAGGAATTGCTCGCCAGCCCCTACAAATTCAAACAGCACGGCCAGACGGGACTGTGGGTGAGCGAACTGTATCCCAAAGTTGCCGAGCATGTGGACGAGCTTTGCTTCATCCACTCGCTCCAGGCGGAGTCGAACAATCACGCGCCCGCGAGCTATCAACTTCACACCGGCGACATCCGTCCTGGCAAGGCCAGCCTCGGCTCTTGGGTCACGTACGGACTCGGCACGCAGAATCAGGATTTGCCGGGCTACGTGATGCTGTTCGATGCCGGCCCGCTCGGTGGTGCGGCGAATTACGCGAATGGATTTCTGCCCGCGGCGTTTCAGCCCACGCGCCTTCGCGACAAGGGGACGCCGGTGCTCGACTTGTTGCCGCCGGATGAATTCGCGCCCGGCCAGCGCGCGTCGCTCGATCTGATCAAGAAGCTCAACCTCAAGCATCGCGAGTCCCGCGCCGGACTCACGGAACTGGATGCGCGCATTGCCAGCTACGAACTGTCCTATCGAATGCAATCCGCCGCGCTCGAAGTCGGTGACTTTGAAAAAGAATCTCCCGTGTTGCGCGCGAGCTACGGCTTCGAGCACAAGGACAAGCGCACGCAGAACTTCGGGCGCAAGTGCCTGCTCGCGCGCCGCCTCGTCGAACGCGGGGTGCGCTTCGTGCAGGTCTATGACATGCCGGACAAGGACGGCTGGGACGCGCACGCCAAGCTCACGGATAATCACACGCCGCGCGCCCGCTGGACGGACGGGCCGGTCGCCGCGCTGCTCACGGATTTGAAACAGCGCGGCCTGCTTGACGAGACGCTGGTCATCTGGGCCAGTGAGTTCGGGCGCACGCCGATGATGCAAGGCGACAACGGCCGCCAGCATAATGCCGCCGGCTTCACCGTTTGGATGGCGGGCGGCGGCGTGAAACCCGGCGTCCGCATCGGCGCGACGGACGACATCGGCCTGATGGCCGTGAAAGACGCGCACCCGTTCAAGGATTTGCACGCCACGATTCTCCGCGCGATGGGCCTCGACAACGAGGAACTCGGCTTCGAGGTCAGTGGTCGCACCGAACGCCTCACCGGCGTCGCCAACACGGCGAAGATTATTCCGGGTGTGCTGGGCTGACGGAGCGCGGACCGCCGAGTCCGCGTGTTCAGGGGGATAACCACAGAAGACACGGAAAACACGGAAGGGAAAGAAGCGTTCCCCAATCCTCGAAATGTTTTCGTCAGTCAGACATAGCAAAGCCCAAGCCAAGGAATGCTCGGCGCTCCATTTCTCATTCCGTGTTTTCCGTGTCTTCCGTGGTTAAAATTTGGAACACGCGGACTCGACGGTCCGCGCTCCGCCGTTGCGGTTGTCAGGCCCTCCGCTTCTTGTTTCACTCCGCCCGTGCCCGGTTTCACCCGACAACCCTGGTTGCGTGTCCTGCTCGCCTCCGCGTTCTGGACGCTCATCGGCCTTGCGTTCGCCGGGCAGTTGTATCTCTCCAAGTCCAAGATGGGTGATCCGGTGTCGTGGTCGTTCGCGATGGGGCGTGCGCTGGGGGACTGGTATGTGTTCGCGCTGCTCTCCATTCCTGCGCTGTGGGTCGCGCGGCGCTTCTCGCTTGGCGACAAACATTGGGCGCTCAATCTTGTCACGCACTTCGCGGCCAGCGCGCTGTTCTCGGTGGCGTGGATGGTCGTGCGCGGCGCGCTCGAAGTCTGGCTGACGCGCGGCAGCATGGGCGCGGTGACGTTCGCCGAGGCCTTCAACCAGGCACTCGTCACGACCTTCTTCTACAACGTGCTCATCTACTGGGTCATCATCACCGTGGGTTACGCCTTCGACTACTACCGCAAGTTCAACGAGCGCGAAGTGCGCGCGGCGGAACTGGAGAAGCGGTTGACCGAGGCGCGCTTGCAGGCGCTCCAGATGCAGCTCAATCCACACTTCCTCTTCAACACGCTGCACGCCATCTCGGCGCTCATGCACCAGGACGTGGAAGCCGCCGACCGGATGCTGGTGAAGCTCAGCGATCTGCTGCGCCGCGCGCTCGAAATGACGGACACGCAGGAAGTCACGCTGCGCGAGGAACTGGAATTTCTGCGCAACTATGCCGCCATCGAAGAGACACGATTCGGGGACCGCCTGACCATCGAGATGAACATTCCTCCCGACACACGCGACGCACTGGTGCCGAACCTCGTGTTGCAACCGCTGCTGGAGAACGCCATCCGCCACGGCATCGAGCCGCACGCGCGCGCCGGGCGCATCGAGATCAACGCGCGGCGCGAGGGGGAAATGCTGCGGCTGGAAGTGCGCGACAACGGCGGTGGACTGGGGCAGGGCGAGATTGAGGAAGGCATCGGCCTGTCGAATACTCGCGCGCGCTTGAAACAACTTTACGGCGCACGCCAGACGTTTGAACTGACGAATGCCGAGGGCGGGGGCGTGGTTGTCTCCGCCACGTTTCCGTTTCACACCACATAAGCACACCACATGAAAACCAGGACCATCGTGATTGATGACGAACCGCTCGCGCGCGACCGGCTGCTGAAGCTGCTGCGCGCCGAGCCGGAGATTGAAGTCGTGGGCGAGGCGCGCAACGGACGCGAGGGCGTGGAGCTCATCCGCCAATTGAAGCCCGCGCTCGTCTTTCTCGACGTGCAGATGCCGGAGCTGGACGGCTTCGGCGTGCTCGCGGAACTGACGGCGGAGGAGCGGCCCGCCGTCATTTTCGTGACGGCCTTCGACAAGTTCGCGCTCAAGGCGTTTGAAGTTCACGCCGTGGATTATTTGCTCAAGCCCTTTGACAAGGAACGGTTTCAGACAGCACTCAAGCGCGCCATCGACCAACTGGCGCGGTCACAACCGGAGACGGCTCACGAGCAGCTTTCAGCGTTGCTCCAGGAGTTGCGTCCCGCGCCGCAGAGCGACCGTCTGGCGATCAAAGGCGACGGGCGTGTGGTGTTCGTGAAAGTGGCTGATGTGGATTGGGTCGAGGCGGCAGACAATTACGTGAGCCTGCATGTCGGCAAGGATACACACCTGTTGCGCGAGACGATGACAAACATCGAACAGCGCCTGCCGCGCGAGCAGTTCATCCGCATCAGTCGCTCGACCATCGTGAACATCGAACGGATCAAGGAGTTGCAACCGCTCTTTCACGGCGAATATGCGGTGATGTTGCGCGACGGCACGAGGCTGACCTTGAGCCGCAGCCACCGGGATAAGTTGCAGCAGTTGGGGATGAGTTAGACGGAGGGAGTAATCAGTGAGTCAGTAATCAGTGTTCGGTGGTCGCGGTGATGGCGCCACGGCAACAAACTGTTTCACTGATTACTGACTCACTGACTACTTCCCCACTTCCTCCAGCGCCTTCCGGCAATACCACTTCACCGCATTGCTCATCGACGGAACGAGCGTGTCGAGTTGCTCGCTCGTGAACCAGTCGATGTCGTGGTGCTCGGCGGCGGCAAGAGCGAGCGCGCCGGACTTGGGGCGCGCGAAGTAAATCATTCCGATGTGCTCGTGGACGTCATTGATGCGGTGGATGTCGAGGAAGCGTGGTGCGATGAGGGCGCGCGTGCCCGGCTCGGTGGTGGGCGGGCGCTCGCCGATCAGTTCCACCTCGAAGCCGCTTTCCTCAAGGGCTTCGCGGAGCGCGGCCTGCTCGGGTTCCTCATCGAGTTCGACGTGACCGCCGAGCGGCAGCCACTTGTTCAGCTTGCGATGGTGGATGAGCAGAATCTTGCGTTCGTGGACGACGAAGATGGCGACGGTCAGGTCAATGGCGTAGTGGATGTGCGGCATGAGTCAGGTTCCTAGCCCGCAGACAAAACACCAAAGGGCCGGCGGAATTCAAACACCAAAACGTCCGGCGGTGTTTTGCCCGCTTCCTGAACCTTTCGATGCTCAATTGTGACGTGACACACCTTGCCTTCTGGCCAAAGATTCGTTCGTTGAAACC
>JBBQYK010000196.1:0-9598 GCA_038208765.1 Verrucomicrobiota bacterium | reverse complement strand
GCGCTGACGCTGATCTTCGGCTTCCTCGTCGTGGCCAATCCGTTTAGCCGCAACCCGGTCACGAGCGCGATGTTTCTCGTGCTGACCATGGGCGCGCTGGCCGGCTTGTTCGTGACGCTGCACGCCTTCTTCATCGCGGCGGTGCAAATCCTCGTCTATGCCGGCGCGGTCATGGTGTTGTTCCTGTTCGTGATCATGCTGCTCGACTTGAAGGAGGAGGAAGGCCGCCGCTTCAACAAGTTCGGCATCGGCGCGGGCGTCGTGGCGGTGTTCGCCATCGCGGGCATTCTCATCAAAACGATTTGGTTCTCGGGCGTCGGCGAAGGCAAGGTGCCCGCGCTCGAAGGCGCGACGAAGAATCTCGGCACGGAACTGTTCACCAACTACCTGCTGCCCTTTGAAATCGTCTCGGTGCTGCTGCTCGTGGCGATGGTCGGCGTGATTCTCCTGAGCAAGAAGGAATTGAAATGAAGAACCGCCGCGAACCATTTCAGCGCATGCCATCAGCCCCAACGGGGCGTAATTCGATAGCCCAGGGCAAAGCCCTGGGTGACGTGTTCCGATTTGTGGCCAGCCCTGAAAGGGCGAAACAACTTTGTCCCGCCCCTTCAGGGCTGAACCATGTTTTGCAACCGCGACCCAGGGCTTTGCCCTGGGCTGTCGAATCACGCGCCTTCAGCGCTGAGACTGCAATGTGCGGCCCGCGTTTTCTCGATCACCACGCATTGGGCAACCGGAATCTTTTTCGCGCATGACCGTCACCCTCGAACATTACCTCGTCGTCAGCGCACTGCTCTTCAGCCTCGGCGTGCTCGGCGTCATCCTGCGGCGCAACCTGCTCGTGATGTACATGGGCCTCGAGCTGATGCTCAATGCCTCGAACCTCGCGCTGGTCGCCTTCTCGCGTTTCAACAACAACCTGAACGGTCAGATCATGGTCTTCTTCATCATCACCGTCGCCGCCGCTGAGGTGGCCGTCGGACTCGCGTTGATTGTTGCGCTCTATCGCAAGCGCCAGTCCGCGCACACCGAAGACCTGACCTCGATGAAATTATGAAGATGCTGACAAAATCACCAAACGATGTTCGCATCCTTGGAGAGGCGCGTGGCGAGGCCGGGCTTCAGATTTTCGCTTCCGTGAACGGGCACCGTGATAATTTTGAATTCCCCCGACTTGCCAAAAATGTGGTGGCTGCCGCGGATGCGTTTCAAAATCCAACCATTCTGTTGCAGCAACCGGCACATTTCCTTGCCGGTGATGGGCTTCATACGGCGAGTTCGGCGACTTGGATTTCCGGTTGTGGCTGGCGACCTTCTTCGCGCATCACTTCGAGGTAACCCAATGTCGCTTCCCGCAAATTTTCCATCAAAGTCGCCACAGTTTCGCCCTGCGAGTAGCAACCGGGCAGCGACGGCACCTCGCCCCAAAAGCCACCCGCCGGCTCGGGATGGACAACCACTTTGAATATCATGGCCACAAATTGCATGGGAATCTCTGATACAGCAAGCTTGCGCGCATCTGTGTGGCAAGACCGTGGAGGAGTCCAACTTTAGCCAAGGCATGATGGACAACCCGGAAAATCTGGCCTGGCTGGTCCTGCTGCTGCCGCTCGCGGCGGCGGTGGTCATCGCCCTGTTCACGCAACGCGCGAAGCACGTCAGCGCGCTCATTTCCATCGGGGCCATCGGCGCGGGCTTGGTCATCACGCTGGTGCTGCTCTTTGGATTGCAGGGCATTGATTTGGCGAAAGGCATCGAGGCGACGCCGTTTGGCTGGCTCTCGGTGGGGCTGCCCGGCGGTGATCAGTTGAAGATCGACATCGGCCTGCGCCTCGACGCACTCAGTTTGATGATGCTCCTCGTCGTCACCGGCGTGGGGCTGATGATTCACATCTACTCCTACGGTTACATGCGCGAAGACCCGGGCTTCTCGCGCTTCTTCGCCTGCCTGAGCCTGTTCACCTTCTCGATGCTCGGCATCGTTCTCGCGAACAACTTCGTGATGATGTTCATCTTCTGGGAACTGGTCGGCGTCTCCAGCTACCTGCTGATTGGTTTTTGGTACGAGAAACCGTCGGCAGGCGACGCAGCGAAGAAAGCCTTCATCACGAATCGTCTCGGCGATTTCGGCTTCCTGCTCGGCATCATCATGTTGTGGGCCGCGACGAACGGCCTCGTGAACTTCGATGCGTTGAAGCTGAAGCTGGCCAACAATCCTGAACAGTTGGGCATCTGGATCAACGTCATCGGCCTGCTGATTTTCTGCGGTGCGATGGGCAAGTCCGCCCAGTTCCCGCTCCACGTCTGGCTGCCTGACGCGATGGAAGGACCCACGCCCGTCTCCGCGCTCATCCACGCCGCGACGATGGTGGCGGCGGGCGTTTACATGCTTTGCCGCGTGTTCTTCATCTTCGGCTCCAGCACCGTGTGGCCCGAAGCGATTGCCTTCATGAACGGCTGGACCGCGCTCGATGTCATCGCGTGGATTGGCGGTTTCACCGCGCTGCTCGCCGCACTCATCGCGGTGCAACAGAACGACATCAAGCGCATCCTAGCCTACTCCACGCTTTCGCAACTCGGCTACATGGTCATGTCCGTCGGTCTCGCTGGTCCCACGCCTGCGATGTTCCACCTCACGACGCACGCGTTCTTCAAGGCGCTGCTCTTCCTCGGAGCCGGCTCGGTCATTCACGCCATGCACCACGAGCAGGACATCTGGAAGATGGGCGCGCTCCGCCACAAGCTGCCGACGACGTGGAAGACGTTCCTGCTCGGCACGCTCGCGCTGGCCGGCATCTGGCCGCTGGCGGGCTTCTACTCGAAGGACTCCATTCTCGCGCAAGCCGCTGAGCACAAACCGATTCTGTTCGCCCTCGCCGTGTTCGTCGCCGCGCTCACGGCGTTCTACATGTTCCGCCTGCTCTTCGTGGTCTTCTTCGGCCCGGCCAAGAGCGACGCCGCCGGCCACGCGCACGAATCGCCGAAGGTGATGACCACGCCGCTCATCATCCTCGCGGTGTTCTCCGTCATCGGCGGCTTCATCGGCATTGATGTGTTCGTCGGCAAAATGTTCCCGTCGGCGGAAGGTCATCACGGCACCTGGCTTGATTCCCTGCTGCAACCGTTCGGCCACAACCTGCTCGCCGCGATGTTCGGCATCCTCGCCGCGCTCGTCGGCATCAGTCTCGCCGCCGCGTGTTACTGGAATGCGACGACTGACCCGCTGGTCGCCAAGCTCGGCTGGCTCTCCCGCGCCATGCGCAACCGCTTCTACTTCGACGAGCTTTACTCGGGGCTGATTTCCATCACGCATGAGGCCCTCTCGAAACTGGCCGACTGGTTCGACCGCTGGATCATCTCCGGTCTCGGCGTGCGCGGCGTGCATGGCAGCACGGAAATTTTTGGCCGTGCGCTGCGCCTGGTGCAGACCGGCAATCTCCAGACTTACGCCTTCCTCTTTGCCCTTGGCGTGGCCTTGGTGCTGATTCTTGTTTTGAAATGAACGCGGTCGTTGACGATCTCAAATTGATTCTGCCCGAAGTGCGCGCGGCCCTGGTGCGTTGCCTGGGTGGCGATTTCGTCGGCGCGTATCTTTACGGATCGTGCGCGCGCGGCGAGCAGACGCCGGATTCGGACATTGATGTGCTGGTGATCGTGCGGGATGAATCCGCGCGAGCGCGTTTGAGCGAGCGCACTTCCGAGGCGATTGCCGGGCTTTGCCTCAAGCACGCCACGCTCATCTCCCGCGTGTTTATGTCGGAGGAACGGTTCAGCAAGGGCATCAGCCCCTTTCTGCTCAACGTCCGGCGGGAGGCGGTGCCGCTGTGAAACCGGAACTGCAAGCTCTCATGGACAAGGCGGGCCAGAGTCTCTCCGCCGCTGAGTTGCTGATGCGCGAAGGCTACACCGACTTCGCCGCGTCGCGCGCCTACTACGCGATGTTTTACGCTGCCGAAGCGCTGCTGCTGGAACGCGGCCAGGCGTTTTCCTCGCACAAGGCGGTCATCAGCGCGTTCGGCGTCGAGTTCGCGCGCACGGCTCGGATGGATCCGGCGCTGCACCGCGCGCTTATCGAAGCGCAGAATTTGCGGCAGACCGGCGATTACGATACCGGCACGCCCGTTACAGAAGAGGAAACCAACCAAACCCTGAACGCGGCGCGCGATTTCCTGCGGGCCGCAACACAAAGACTCACCGCGACCTAAACGATGTCACTGCTCACCTACATCATCCTGGCACCGTTCCTCGGAGCGCTGGTCGTGGCGTTGATCCCGCGCGACTACCGCTTCATCATCCGCCTCGTGGCGCTGGCCAGCACGCTGGTAGCGATGATTCTGGCCGTGGTGATGTTTGCGAAGTTTGATCCAGCGTTCGTGCCTTTGGCGGAACACGCGAAACTTCATGGCAATTACCAATTTACGCAGTTGGTTGAATGGGTGCCGTCTCTGGGCATGAATTTCCACGTCGGCGTGGATGGGATCAACGTCGGGCTGATTCTGATGGGTGCCATCGTCGCCTTCGCCGCGACGTGCGTATCCCACCGCATCGAGAAGCAGGCCAAAATGTTTTACGTGCTGCTGCTGTTGATGATCGGCGGCATCCTCGGCGCGTTCGCGTCGCTCGACCTGTTCTTCTTCTACGCGTTCCACGAACTCGCGCTCGTGCCGACGTTCATCATGATCGGCGTCTGGGGCCGCGGTGAGCAGAAGAACTACGCGACGTTTCAAATCACGCTGTATCTCAGCGTCGGCGCGCTCATCGCGCTGGTCGGACTCATCGCGCTCTATCTCCAGTCCGGTCTGCGCACGTTCGACATCGTGCAACTGACGGCGTTCCTGAAAACCGCGCCGCTCTCCGTCGCTTCGCAGATGGTCATCTTCCCGTTGCTACTCTTCGGGTTCGGCATCTTGGTTTCGCTGTTCCCGTTCCACACCTGGGCGCCGCTCGGCTACGGCTGCGCGCCTGCCGCCACGGCCATGCTGCACGCGGGCGTGTTGAAAAAGTTCGGACTCTACGGCCTGATTCGCATCGCGATTCCGTTCGCGCCCGACGTCGCGAAGGCGCATTTGCACCTCATCGCGTGGCTCGCGCTGGGCAACATCCTTTACTGCGGCTGGGTGGCGATGCGGCAGCGCGACTTCAATTTCCTGCTCGGTAATTCCAGCGTGGCCCACATGGGCTTCTGCTTCCTCGGCCTCGCCAGCCTGAGCGTCATCGGCATCACCGGCACCGTGCTCGTGATGATTGCTCACGGTTTTCTCGCCGCGTTGAGCTTCGGCCTGAGCGGCTACTTGCACGAACAGACCGGCACGCTGGAAATCAGCAAGCTCGGCGGCCTGCTCAAGAAGATGCCGTTCATCGGCACCGCGCTCATCATGGCCGCAATGGCCGGCTGCGGCCTGCCCGGCTTCGCGAATTTCCCCGGTGAACTGCTGACGCTGTTCGGCGCGTGGAAAACTCTTTCACCCTTCGTTGTCATCGCCGCTTGGGGCGCGCTGGTCGTGGGTGCGATCTACATGCTGCGTGCGGTGCGGAACATCCTCCACGGCCCGGTGGCCGAGAATCTCCCGGTGGTCAGCGACGCCAGCCTGTGGCGCAAGCTGCCCTTCGCCCTGCTGCTCGGGGCGCTGCTCGTCTTCGGCATCGCGCCGCGCCTGCTCACGAACAAGATTGAACCGGCGGTGAAGGACATTGTGGCGATGACCAATCCACCCAAGAAGGTGGCCAGCACACCGCAACCCGCGCTCGCCGTCACGCCGGGCCACTGATACGCTGCCGCCATGATAAAGACCGCCACCATCGCCGATTTCGGAAGCCACCTCGCGGAATACCTCGCCGATGTGCAGCGCGGTGATGAGGTCGTGCTGACGAAGGAAAGCGTGCCGGTCGCGAAGTTGGTGCCGATGGCGGAAAAGCGCAACCGGACCAAGTTTGGTTCCGGGACCGGCACCGGAACAATTCTCGGTTCCCTGGATGAGCCGCTCATCCCTGAGAGCGATTGGGACATGCTCACCGGCAAAAGCTTCCCGTGAAATTCGTCCTGGATACCTGCGCCGTCATCTTTCTCTCGCTCACGCCGCAGCGATTGAGCGAAGCAGTCCGTCGCGATCTCGAAGACCCGGCGGCGGAAGTGGACGTACTAGCGGCCAGCGCGTGGGAAATCGCCTGCGCCGTTCGTCGGCAACGGCTCCAGTTGGATCGTCCGTGGTCGGAATGGTTTCAGTTTCATGTGGCCCGGTTCAACTGGTCGGTGATTCCGATTGGCGTGGCGCTCATCGAAGCCGCCGATGCGCTGCCCGCGGATTTCCACGACGATCCCATTGACCGGCTCGTGGTGGCGCAGGCCCGGTTGAACAATTGTCCGGTCGTAACGACGGACAGCCGCATCCGAAAATACCGGCACGTCGCAAGTTTGGAATAAGATGAACGCTTCCCTGATGAGTCTGGAAATCGCGGTGGTCCTGGCCGGGTTGGGCATCCTGTTGCTCGACCTGTGGACCGCGCCGCAGCACAAACGCAAGCTGGGCTACGCCGCGGCGCTGATTGTCGCCGTCATCTTCGCCTGCTCGTTCAGCAGTTTCTTCATGAGTCTCGGCGACGCGCAGTTTGCCGCTGGAAAGAGCTACGTGCTCGACCCACTCGCTCTGTTCTTCAAACGCTTCTTCCTCCTCACCGGTGTTCTCGTGCTGATCATGGCGGCGGAGTTTGCCGACCGCATTGAGGCGGGCATCTCGGAGTACTACTCGCTCATCCTCTTCGCACTTTCGGGCATGATGTTCGCGTCGTCGGCGAACGACTTCGTGTTGCTCTTCGTCTCGCTCGAACTCATCACCGTGACGTTCTACGTGCTGACGAGTTTTCAGCGCAGCAAGGTGCAATCGCTGGAAGCGGGCGTGAAGTACCTCGTCATTGGCGGGCTTTCGACGGGCTTTACCGTCTTCGGCATTGCGCTCGTTTACGGAACGGCGACCACGACCGTCGCGAACACGGCGTTGAACGGCATGAACTTCAACGACCTAGCGCAATACGTGAAATACGTGAGCGAGCACAACGCCGTGCCGAAGACGCTCATCGCCGGTGTGCTGCTCATCATGGCCGGTCTGGGCTTCAAAATCGCGATGGTGCCGTTCCAGATTTGGGCGCCGGATGTGTATCAAGGTTCACCCGCACCCACGACGGCGTTCCTCGCCGTTGGCTCCAAGGCCGCCGGCATCGTGCTGTTGCTCCGAGTGCTGTTCACCGCCGTGCCGGACATCACGCTGCACTGGGAGAAGTTTCTCATGGTCTTGTCGGCGCTCACCATTCTCTACGGCAACCTGTGCGCAATTCCGCAGCGCAACCTCAAGCGCCTCCTCGGCTACTCCAGCATCGCGCACGCGGGTTATCTGCTGATGGGTTTCGCGGCCCTGACGCGTGCGGGTTCCACCGCCATCGTTTATTACCTCACCGGGTATCTGTTCACGGTCATCGCCGCCTTCACGGTCATCGCGATTGTCGCGCGCAAGAGTGAATCCGACGACGTGAGCAACCTCGCCGGACTCAACCGTCGCTCGCCGTTCCTCGCCACGGCCATGACGCTGGCGATGGTTTCGCTCGCCGGGATTCCGCCGCTGGCCGGCTTCTTCGGAAAGTTTCTGCTGCTCAAATCCATCGTGGAACAAGGTCCCGCCAACCACGGCTACTACTGGCTTGCGGGCGTGGCCATCGTGGGCGTGGTCATCTCGCTCTACTACTATTTCGGCGTGGTGCGGGCGATTTACTGGTCGGACAATCCGGCGGAAGTTTCCTCCATCGCCGTGCCCTGGCCGACAAAGCTGTCGCTGCTCGTCTGCATGGCGGGCATCATTTTTATCGGCGTGTATCCGCAGCCGTTGCTCACGCAGGCGAACCGCGCCACCGATTCACTGAATGCGCTCAACGGTTTGAACGCTCCGGCTCGCGTGGCGGCGCAGCGTTAATTCAGCGCGGGCGGGCGCAGCTTAAAATTACTACGCGCATGCCCGCAGTACGCCCCGTCCTTTCCGCGCCCATTACTTTTCGCTTCTGCCGCTTTATGCGCTCAGGTTGAATGCTGACTTGCGGAAATTCCTAATTCTCGATTCCAGATTCAAAGCATGGCTGGAAATGGCAGTTGGGCGCAGGAGGACGTCGTAATGTTGCACTATTTGTCACGGACACGCTGATGGCTTCGCGCTGGGAACAATTTGGCACTGGCCTGCTGACGCGACTGGCGGACGCCGTCCTCCGGCATCCGCGCTGGCTTTTCTGGCCACAGATTGTGCTCTTCGCGGCCTGCGTGTGGTTCACGGTCCTCTCGCCTTGGAAACTGCAATTCGATCCCAGCCGCGACAACCTCGTGGGCGGCGACAAGAAGTATCATCAGAATTATCTCCGCTACAAAAAGGAGTTTGTGCTGCCGCGCGAACTCGTCGTGGTGGTGGAGAGCGAGAACCGGGAGAAGAACCGTCAGTTCGTCGAGCGCTTGGGAACGAAGCTCGAAGCCGAGACGAACCTCTTCATGGACGTCATCTGGAAAGGTGACTTGAACATGCTCGGCTCGAAGGCGCTGCTCTTCGTGCCGGAAAATGACCTGCGCGAGATGCGCAAGACGTTGCATGACTACCGCCCGTTTCTTCAGGAGTTCAGCCGAGCGAACAATCTGGCCTCGCTGTTCTCAGTGGTGAACAGCCAGTTCCTCCACGCCAGCCGCGAGGAGAACGCGGAGACGACGGCGATGATCAAATCGCTGCCCGCGCTGGAGCGCATCATCACGCAGGCGAGCGACAGCTTGCGGCGGCAGGGCGCGCCGCCCACGCCGGGCATCACGGCGCTCTTTGGTGCGGGCGCGGAGGCGGAGGAAAAGATTTACGTGACCTTCGCTCAGGGCCGCATCTACCTCGTCACGACGCGAGCGCGGATGGAAAAACTGGACGAGCCGGCGGTGCGGCGCCTGCGCGAACTGGTCACCGAGACGCAAGTGGAAGTCGGCGGAGTGAATGTCGGTGTGACCGGCGAACCGGTTCTCGAGATCGACGAAATGGCGCAGTCGAGGAGCGACACGATGAAAGCGACCGTCATTTCGCTCGCGCTGGTCGCGCTGATTTTTGTCTTCGGCTATCACGAGACGGGACGACCCCTCAAAGCGAACATCGCGCTCGTCATCGGACTGGGTTACACGATGGCTTTCACCACGGCAGTGATCGGGCACCTGAACATTCTCACCATCACGTTTGCGCCAATTCTCGTGGGCATCGCCATTGACTTCGGCGTGCATCTCATCTCGCGTTACGAGGAGGAGATCCGCCACGGGCGCAGCAATGAAGAAGCGCTCCGCAAGGCGCTGGTCCTCACCGGCCTGGGCGTGGTGACGGGTGCGCTGACCACGGCGGGCGCGTTTCTCGCCATGAGCGCGACGGATTTTCGAGGCATCCAGGAGATGGGCATCATCTGCGGCGGGGGCCTGATCATCTGCCTCATTCCGATGATGACGATGCTGCCCGTGATGCTGCTGCGCGGACGGCAGAACGTCATCGACCACGCGCTCGGGTCGAAGCTCGACCGGCGCGAGAAGATCGAGAACCTGTGGCTCTCTCGCCCG
>JBBQYK010000195.1:0-9624 GCA_038208765.1 Verrucomicrobiota bacterium | reverse complement strand
AACGCGGCAACGGACGACGGCGGCAGCAGATACTCCGCGAAGTAACTGGCTTCCAGCCGCAGACCGCGCGCGTTCGCCAGTCCCGCGCGTTTGGATTTTTTTCCAACCTTTCTCAAGCGCCCCAGCAGCCGCTCCACGCCTAGAAAATTCACCTCGGGATTCAACGCCGCCCATTGCACGAAGAACGAGCCGTCGCCCGCGCCGAGTTCCACTTCGAGCGGCTGCGGCCTGGCAAACAAGGCGTGCACGTCCAGCCGTTCGATATAAGACGGCGGGCGAAAAATGATGGCCTGCTGGGCGGCGTCAGCGACGCGTTGCGTTTCCACCGCGCCATTTGAAGTCCCCGTCGCGAAATCGCAAAGGTGAAATCTCACTCGCGTTCTCCGCGTCGGCCGGCAGCACCATGAACTATGGAGGGGATTGTGGAGAATGGTCGGGGCGGTGAGATTCGAACTCACGACCTCTTGTACCCGAAACAAGCGCGCTACCAGGCTACGCTACGCCCCGAACCAAAGCGGCGCAGAAAATGCCTTGTCCCGAAACGATTGCAACAGGTTTTTCGGAAACGCACTGAGAAGGCAGGTGGGGGGAATGAAACCACGAATGGACACGCCCACGAATCCCATGGCCCCGCCTTCATTCATGTCCATTCGTGGATGTCATCCCGCCTGCACTTCCGCCGCCAGCGCGGCGCGCACGCGGTCGAGTTCGGCCTTGGCCTCGGCGAAAGGCGCGGGGAGCGCATCCCACTGCGAATTCTTCGCGGCCTGTTCCATCACCGCACAGAGGCTGGCGAGCTGGTGTGCGCCGAGGTTGCTGGAACTTCCTTTGAGCGAGTGCGCGGCGCGGGTGGCGAGCGCAGAATCTTTTTGCGCCAGACCTTCTTCGAGGCGCTGCACGCACGCGGCGGATTCCCGCCGGTACAACTCCGCCAGTTCGGCGAGCGGGTCGGGCTGGCCGGGTTCACGCAACTCTTTCAGGCTCGCGATGCTCACGGCGTCGAGCGCGGGCGCGGGCGCGGCCGGCGCGGCCGGGCGGCGGCGCACGGCTCGCGTCAGCGCGGCTTCGAGATGCGCGATGTGCAGCGGCTTGGTCAGGTAATCATTCATGCCCGCGCTCAGACAATGCTCGCGGTCGCCATCCATGGCGTGCGCGGTGATGGCGATGATGTACACCGCCGGACGCTGCCCGGCGCTGCGCTTCTCGTGATCGCGGATGCGGCGCGTCACTTCGTAGCCGTCCAGTTCCGGCATCTGGCAATCCATGAGAATTACGTCGTACGGCCCGCGCTCCAGTTCCTGCAACACCTCCGCGCCGTTGCCCACGGCCTGCGCGCTGTAGCCGAGCTTCTGCAACTGCCGCAGGGCGAGCTTCTGGTTCACCGCATTGTCCTCGGCGAGCAGAATTTTCAAGTCCACGGCGGGCTGCGCGCGCGCGACACGGGTCGTACCCCGCGCGGCGGAATGCGGCGCATGCAGCATCTCGGTGTGCGTGCTGGTGATGAGCGCGTCGAGCAGGCGCGAGCGTTTCGCGGGCTTGATCACGCACTGGCTCACGCCGGATTCGTCCATTAACTCATGATCCAAGCGCTGACCGAAGGGCGCGAGAATCACCGTGCGCGTTCCGGCGAGCGAAGGCTCATTCTTGATCGCGGTGGCCAGCGTCAGTCCGTCCATGCCGGGCAACTGCATGTCAATCAACGCGATGGCGAACGGGTCTTTGGCTTCGGCTCCGGCCCGCAATTGCCGCAAAGCCTCGGGTGCATCCGCCGCGCCGTCGCTGCGGAACCGCCAGCGACCAAGCTGATGCTGCAGCACGCCGCGCTGCGCCGCGTTGTCGTCCACCACGAGCACGCGCAGGTTCTGAAAGTCAGGAATAGTTTCCGCCGGCGCACTGGCGGCCTGCTTCTCGAAGGGCAGTTCGAACCAGAACGTCGAGCCCATGCCGAGCTTGCTCTCGACGCCAATCGTGCCGCGCATCATCTCCACGAGCTGCTTGGAAATCGACAGGCCCAGCCCGGTGCCGCCGTATTTGCGCGTGGTCGAGCCGTCCGCCTGCGTGAAGGAACGAAAGATCAGCGGCAACGTTTTCTCCGCCATGCCGATCCCGGTGTCGGTGACGGTGAAGCGCAGATGAACTTCCTGTTCCGTCTCGCTCCGTTTTGCGACGCGCACCACGACTTCGCCGCGCGCCGTGAATTTCACCGCGTTGGTCACAAGATTCGTCAGCACCTGGCGGATGCGGCGCGCGTCGCCGCGCAGCGCGGACGGTGCGTCATCGTCGAGCGAGTAGATCAACTCCACGTCCTTGGCCTGCGCGCGTTGCGCCAGCATCTCCATCGTTTCCTCAATTGTCTCGCGCAGATCGAAGTCAATCGTCTCGATGGAGAGCTTGCCCGCCTCGATCTTCGAAAAGTCGAGAATGTCGTTGATGATGCCGAGCAGCGTGTCGGTGCTGCTGCGCACGGTCTGCGCGAACTCGTGCTGTTCTTCGTCCAATTCCGTGTCGAGCAGCAGATCCGTCATGCCGGTGATGGCGTTCATCGGCGTGCGGATCTCGTGGCTCATGTTCGCGAGGAACTCGGTCTTCACGCGCGCGTGCTCCAGCGCGGCGTCGCGGGCGTGTTCGAGCGCCGTCTCGGCTTCCTTGAGCTTCGACACGTCGCGCGAAATGCCGATGATGCCGACGACGGCACCCGACCTGTTGTAGAGCGGCACCTTCGTCACCGACGCCCAACTCATGCGTCCGTCGCGGTCGGTGATGCGCTCCAGCTTGTTGATGAGCGGCTGGCCGGTCACGATGATGCGCTGCTCGTCGTTGAAGAATTCCTGGGCCAGCGTCTGCGGATAAAAATCAAAGTCGGTTTTGCCGAAAACTTTCGACGGCTCCGTGACGCCCAGGCGGGTCGCCATTGAGGTGCTGATGCGCAGGAAGCGCGACTTCACGTCCTTGAAATAAATCCGGTCGGGAATGTTCTCGAGCAGCGCGCGGAGCAAATCGCGTTCGTAAGCCAGCGCCTCTTCCGTCTTCTTGCGGTCGGTCTCGTCCCAAAAAATCCCCTGGATGCCCACGACCTGGCCCGCCGCGTCGTAGAGCGGCGTCTTGATGACATGGACGTGGATGCGGTCGCCCGCCGGAGTCTGGTTGGCCTCGATGGTGTCCACGGGCTGGCGCGTCTCCATCACGCGCAGATCGTCGTCGTGATATTTCTGCGCGAGGTGGGGTGGAAAAAAATCCCAGTCATTTTTGCCCAACACTTCATCCAGGGTCTTGCCGAGCGAAGCACAGAACTTTTGATTGGCGAAGGTGAACCGGCCCTTGGTGTCCTTGCGCAGAATGAACTGCGGCAGCGATTCGACGAGCGCCTGGTAGAACATCTCGGTGTTCTTCAGTGCGTCCTGCGCGCGCCGCTGCTCAAAGAGGCTGCGCTCCAGTTCCACGAGACGACGGCGCAATTCACATTGCACCATGACCTCGTGCGCGAGAATGCGCAGGGCCTCGCACTGCTGATCGGAGAGCCGGCGCTTGCGCGTGTCGGCCACCGCCAGCGTGCCGATTTTGAAACCGTCGGACGTGCAGAGCGGCATCCCGGCGTAAAAGCGCACGCGTGGCTCGCCCGTCACCAGCGGAGAATCTTTCCACCCCGCCGCGAGCGCCACGTCTTCCACCACCAGCAGATCTTCGCCGAGAATCGTGTGATTGCAGGGCAGGGAGTCGTGCGGCACTTCGGCCAGGGGCACGCCGATGCGGCTCTTGAACCAAAGACGGCCTTCATCCACCAGCGTGACGATGGCGACGGGCGTGTCGCAGATGTTCGCAGCCAGTTTGGTGAGGTCATCGAAGGCGGCTTCGGGCAGCGTGTCGAGCACGTCGTAGCGGCGCAGCGCGGCGAGACGCGCGCCCTCGTCGGCGGGTGGCGCGGCGTGAGCGGCGGCGCCTTTCAGCTGGTCGGCGACTTGATGTAAGAATTTCCGCACGCGCTTGGGCTGTGAGAATTTCTAGGCGAAGGGATTTCAAAAACCAAACACCAAAATGGTTCGTCAGTCACCGGCCGGTGGAACTTCTCACGCTTCGAAGCCGAGCGGCTTAGGCAAGTTCGAACGTGGTCGAAAAGCGTGAGCCTCACCCGCCGGTTGCAAACCGGCGGCACGCTACTTCAATTTTCCGAAAATCTCGTTCGCCTCTTCCAGCGTCTCCTTCGAGCCAATGTCGAACCACAGCCCTGGTACGCGCCAGGTGTAGAAAGGCGTGCGCGGGTAGAGCCATTGCACGAGGCGTCCGGGTTGATCGGGGTTGTTGCCCTCCGCCACATATTGCCGGATGAGCGGCAGCGTGGCGCGCGGATAAAAATACAGCGCGATGCCGGTGAGCGTGCTCTGCGGCGCCTTCGGCTTTTCCTCGAAGTAGGTGATGCATCCGTCGCCGTCGATGCTGATGGCGTTGTATTTCTTGATCGCCTCCAGATCGCCCACGTCGTACACGCCGAGCACGGGCGCATTCTTCTCGCGGCAGAATTTTCCAAACGCCTCGATGCTCTCGCTAAAAAGATTGTCGCCTGCGACCACGATTAAATCGTCGTCCACCTGCTCGCGTTCTAGCACGAGGTTCAAGTCGCCAATCGCGCCGAGCTTGTTCGTGTCGTCGGTCGAGCCGTCGTTGATGATGGTGAAATTCAGCTTCGACCCGCTGGCCCGGTACTGGTTGGCCCACTGCTGGAACGGCGCGGCAAACTTGTCGTTCGTCACCACATACACGCGGTCAATGCCGGGGATGGGCGCGATGTTGTCGAGCACATGCTCGATCATGGGACGGCCCGCCACATCGAGCAGCGGCTTCGGCTTGGTGAGCGTGAGCGGATAAAGCCGTGTGGCGTAACCGGCGGCGAGAATCAGGATTTTCATTCAGCGGGGAAAAATGGATTAACCACGGCAGACACGGAAGCGGAAAGAATTCTGTTCGCAGCTTTTCTGTGTCTTCCCTGTTCCATCAAAATCCTATTGCTCAAACAAGCTCGGCGCGACCGAGCGCACGAGCCGCTGCGAGTTGGCCATGATCTCCTGGCTCGATTCCGAAGCCAGCGCCGCCGTCGCGATTTCCTTCGCCTCGCTCATCTTGATGCGGCGCAGGAGATACTTCACCTGCGTCACCGACGCGGGCGAGACGCTCAATTCATCCACGCCCAGGCCGAGGAGCAGGGGAATCATCAGCGGATCGCCCGCCATCTCGCCGCACACGCCCACCCAGATGCCCGCCGCGTGCGCCGCGTCCGTGGTCATCTTGATCAGGCGCAGCACCGAGGGATTTGTCGGCTCGTAGAGGTGCGCGATCTTTTCGTTCAGCCGATCCACGGCCAGCGTGTATTGGATTAAATCGTTCGTGCCGATGCTGAAAAAGTTCACGCGCTTCGCCAGCGCATCTGCCGTCAGCGCGGCGGACGGAATTTCAATCATCGCCCCCACTTCCATTTTCTCGTGGAAGACCACGCCCTCGCTGCGCAACTGCGCCTTGCACTCCTCCAGCAGCGCGTTGGCCTGGATGAGTTCGTCGAGGCAAGAGATCATCGGATACATCAGCTTCACGTTGCCCTCGACACTGGCGCGGAGAATGGCACGAAGTTGCGCGCGGAAAATGTCCTTCTCCTGCAAACAAAACCGGATGGCGCGGTAGCCGAGGAACGGATTCATCTCCGACGGAACATTGAGGTGCGCCATGAACTTGTCGCCACCGAGATCAAGCGTGCGGATGATGACCGGGGCCGGTCGCAACGCCGCCGCCACCACGCGATAGGCGCGGAACTGCTCCTCCTCGGTTGGCAGCGTGTCGCTCTTCAGGAAAAGATATTCCGTACGGAACAGTCCGACGCCGTCCGCGCCACTCACCCGCACCTGCTCCACGTCGTCCGCGCCCTCGATGTTCGCGGAGAGCGTGATCGGCACGCCGTCGAGGGTGACGGCGGGCTTGTCGGTGGTGTCGCGCAGCTTCTCGTCAAGGCTGACATGTTTGCGGACGAGCTGGCCGTACTCGAAAAGCGTCTGGTCCGTGGGATTGATGACGATCTGCCCGTGATAGCCGTCGAGCAGGACGTACTGGCCGTCGCGCAATTGCTTGCTCGCATCCCCCACGCCGACCACCGCCGGGATGCGGAGCGAACGCGCGATGATTGCGGTGTGCGAGGTTTTTCCGCCCACGTCCGTGGCGAAGCCGAGCACGTTTTTCTTGTCGAGCATCGCCGTGCGCGAGGGCGACAAATCATGCGCCACGATGATGTAGCGTTCCTTGAGATGTTTGAGATCGAGTTCTTGAAAAGTGCCGAGGAGGTTTTGCAGCAATCGCTCGGTCACGTCGCGCATGTCGGCGGCGCGTTCGCGCAGGTATTCGTCATCAATGGCTTCGAGCGTGCTCGCGTATTTCTCCGCGATTTGCGCGAACGCGAACTCGATGTTGACCAGTTCCTTCTCGACGAACTTGCCGACTTCATCGAGCAGCGTCGGGTCTTCCAACACGAGCAGATGGGCGTCAAAAATCGTCGCGTCCTTCGCGCCCATGCCCGCATTGACCTTCTCCTGCACAGCGAGCAACTGTCTCTTGGTCTCGCTGAGGGCGCGTTCGAGCCGGTTGATCTGCTCGGGAACTTCTTCCAAGGTAATGGTCTGCCGCGGGACGGAATCCACGCGGTTGTCGCTGAGGACCAGCACTTTGCCCCGGCAAACCCCCGGCGACACGGCGATGCCGTGCAAAATTCTCTGGCCCTCGTTTCCAGTTTCTGGCACGCGCAATGAATACTCATGCACCGCGCGTCTGCAAAGTTGTTTTGTGGCCGGGATGGTGGCGCGTTCGTCTGGCCACATGCGGGCCAGTCTGTAACTGGAAGGTGAGGCTCCCGCCGGCAGGAAGCGTTGATACTTGCGATGGCCTCCTTCGTCATCCGGCCCTGCCAGTTGCAAACTAGCCGCACGCTAATTGAACCGCCGCTTGTCATCTTCGCCCGTCACCGCTAATCATCCGCCCGTGCGCCGCCGAATCATCGCCAGCCTGTTCGTCCTCGCCTTCGCCCTCGCGGCGAACGCGCAGTCGGAAAAAATCATCAAAGTCCTGCCGCACTTTCTTGATGCGAAGAGGCGTGCCTCGCTCAGCCCCAGCCTCTTCGACCGCGACGCCTATCAGGAAGTGCTGCGTGGCAGCCCGGCGAAACGCGCCGGTTTGCGTTTCGATGTGCAGTGGAAGGCCAGCTACTTCCGCTCGCTCAAACTGCGCGTGGAAACGCGGAGCGGAGCCGGCCGCGAGCCCAAGACCAACGTGCTGGAAGAAACGGTGAAGCCCGGCGTGTTGAGCCAGTGGACCGCTCTCACCATCACTGGTGACGATTACAAAAAGTTTGGCGAACTCATCTCCTGGCGCGCGACGCTCCTGGACGGCACGAATGTGCTTGCGGAGCAGAAGTCGTTTCTCTGGTAGGCGGAGCGCGACCGCCGAGTCCGCGTATCTCCCACTGAACACAAGCCAGCAAGCCGCCCGTGCGCCTCCTTCCGTGTTTTCTGTGTCTTCCGTGGTTTCATCTCCCAGACACACGCGGACTCGGCGGTCCGCGCTCCGCTCCAAAAACAAAAGAGCGGCCAGATTTCTCCAGCCGCTCTTCGCGTAAAACTTTTTCGCCATCGGTTACTGAACCGTCTTGCCTTCCTTGCGCTCGATGCGCTCGTCCGAGTACTTGACGCCCTTGCCCTTGTATGGCTCCGGCGGATAGAACGCGCGAATTTCCGCCGCGACCCTACCCACCACCTGCTTGTCCGGGCCTTCAATCGTGACCTTGGTGTTTTCTTCCACGGTCACTTTGATCTGCTCGGGGATGTCGTAATTGACCGGGTGCGAGTAGCCGAGGCTCAGGTTCACCACCTTGCCCACGACTGCGGCCTTGAAGCCGACGCCGTTGATCTCGAGCTTCTTCATGTAGCCATCGCTCACGCCCTTGACCATGTTGTTCAAGAGAGAGCGGCTCAGGCCGTGCAGCGCCTTGGCTTCGGCATCATCGCCATCGCGAGTGACCGAGATGTTCGTGCCCTCGATTTTGAACGAGGTGCGGCGGGGAATCTGCATGTCGAGCTTGCCCTTGGGGCCTTCGACAAAAACTTTCGAGCCTTTGACGTCCACCTTGACCTGGGCGGGAATCGTGATCGGCTGCTTTCCAATACGTGACATAAATTTGGGAGTAAGAGGGTTACCAGACGTGGCAGAGGACTTCGCCGCCCGCGTTCTTCTTGCGTGCGTCCTGACCGCTCATCACGCCCTGCGACGTGGAGATGATGGAGATGCCGAGTCCGGCGAGCACGCGGGGAATCTCGGTCGCGCCCACGTAGTTGCGCAAACCGGGGGTGCTGATGCGCTTGATGCCTTCAATCACGGGCTTGCGACCGTTGTACTTCAGCTTGAGCTTCAGCACCTTGATCGGCTTGCCTTCGACGCTGAGGTCGTGGATGTAGCCTTCCTTCTTGAGGATGGTGGCAATGCTTTCCTTGATCTTGGAATACGGGATGTCACACGTCGGCAAGAGCGCGAGGTGCGCGTTGCGAATCCGCGTGAGCATGTCTGCGATGGGATCGGTCATTTGTTTCTCCTGTCCCGCCGTCTCGCTGTGGCGACGTGCGCGGGAACTTTTGTTTTACTTTGGGACACGCAACCGCGGGTCCCCAAATTTTTACCAGCTTGATTTGGTCACGCCGGGGATCAGCCCGTTCAGCGCGCCTTCACGGAACGTCATACGGGACGCGGCGAACTTGCGCAGGTAACCGTGGCGGCGGCCGCTCATCGAGCAGCGGTTCACCACGCGCGTGGGGCTGGCGTTCTTGGGGAGCTTCGTCAGTCCCACGTAGTCACCCTTCGCCTTGAGTTCAGCGCGGATCGCGGCGTATTTCTTCACCGTCTCCTGCTTTTTCTTGTTCCGTTCCAACCAGGCTTTCTTGGCCATAAATAATTCCTTCTTAAAAAATTTCTTACTTCTCCGCGAAGGGCATGCCCATCGCCTTCAACAACTCAAACGCCTCTTCGTTCGTTTCCGCCGAGGTGACAATCGTGATGTCCATGCCCTGCTGGCGCTTGATCTTTTCCAGTTCAATTTCCGGAAACACCGTCTGATCCGGGAGTCCGAGCGAGTAATTGCCGCGTCCGTCGAAGGAACGGGGCGAGATGCCGCGAAAGTCGCGAATGCGGGGCAGGGTCGCCGCGACCAGGCGGTCGAGAAATTCATACATGGCATGGCGGCGCAGGGTGACGCGGCAGCCGATGGCCTGATTTTCGCGCAGCTTGAAGTTCGCAATGCTCTTGCGCGACATGCTGGTGGCCGGCTTGCGACCGGTGATGAGCTGCAAATCCTTGGCGGCGTCTTCCAACGCGCCCTTTTCGCTCGAGGCGCTCACGCCCATGTTGACGATGATCTTTTCGAGCCGGGGGATTTGATGGACGTTGGTGTAGCCGCGTTTCTCTTTCAGCGCGGGCTTCACCTCGTTCTCGTACTTTTCTTGCAAACGTGTTTTCATTATTTTTGCTCTCGGATTTTGCCGGAAGCCTGTGATTTCAAAGGACCAACCGTCCGTTCCAGAGAAACGGAGCGCGGAACGTAGCCAAGCGACA
>JBBQYK010000194.1:0-9750 GCA_038208765.1 Verrucomicrobiota bacterium | reverse complement strand
CAGTTGCTCAAGCTGCGCGTCATTGAAGTCAGCATCGCGCGGCATGGCCGTCCCGCGGAGGAATTCGTGCAACGTGGCATCGAGAAACTATCGCCGCTCTATCCCTCGAAGTCGGGACCGTTGAACCGTGAGTTGACGCAGATTCTCATTTACCTCGATGCGCCCGGCGTGGTGGCGAAGACGCTCGACCTCGTGGCCAAGGCGCAGACGCAGGAGGAGCAATTGCATTACCTCGTCGCGCTGCGCAAGGCGAAGACCTGGAAGTTGGACGAGCGCAAGGCGTGGTTCAGTTGGTTCCGCAACCGCAGCGCCGGCCAAGACGCGGGCGCGACGTATCCGGCGGGCGGAAATTATTTCATCAGTGCCAACACCAAGCACCCGGCGGAGTTTGAAAAGTGGTTCACCGACGTGGGCCTGTCGAAGGCCGGCAACGGATCGAGCTACAACAACTTCATCAAGAAATTGAAGAAGGAAGTCGCGGACACCCTCACGCCCGCCGAGCAGATGCAGCTTGGCGATTTGCTGGGCAGCAGTTCGTCCGAACTCGCCGCGCTCAAGCCCAAACAGGAACACAAGTTCGTGCAGGAATGGAAAATGTCCGACTTCGCCGACGCGCTGAACGCGCCGTCGCGCGGACGAAACTTCGCCAATGGCCGCGAAGCCTGGCTCGCCGGCCAGTGTGTACAGTGCCATCGCTTGAACGACGAAGGCGGTGCGGTCGGTCCCGACCTCGCCGGCGCGGGCGTGAAATACAGCCGCCGCGACTTGCTCGAATCCATTCTCGAACCGTCGAAAGTTCTCTCCGACCAATATCAGAACATGACCGTGACGAAGCAGAACGGCGAAGACGTGACCGGCCGCGTCATCGAAGACTCGGACACGAAAGTCGTGCTCGTGATCAACCCGCTCACCGGTGAAAAAGTGGAACTCAAGAAGTCCGACGTGAAAAGCCGCACGCCGTCAAAGCTCTCGCCGATGCCCGAAGGCCTCGCGAGCGTTTTGACGAAGGAAGAAATCCTCGATCTGCTGGCTTACATGGAGAGCGCCGGGAACAAGCAGCACGCGGCGTTCAAGTAAGCCCGGACCCTTCACAACCGGTTCAGCGCGCTCAGCACGGCGCGGACGGACGCGAAGGCGATGTTCGTATCCACACCGGCGCCCCAGCGCACCGTGCCGTCGGCGGTCTTGATCTGAATATAGGCAATGGCCGCCGCTTCTTCGCCGGAACCGAGAGCGTGCTCGCTGTAGTTAGTGATTTCAAAACGCGGAACGCCGGCGGTCGTGAGGCCATGCACCAGCGCGGCGAGCGGGCCGTTGCCTTCGCCGGAAACTTCCAGCGGCTGGCCGTCGCGGGACAATTTCGCGCGCGCTTTTACCACGCCCTCCTTGCTCTCGGTTTCAAAGCCGGACAGTTGCCACGGCGCACGGCGCTCGACGTATTCCTTCCAGAACATCGACTTCAATTCCGCGCCGCTGACTTCGCGGCCCAGAGTGTCCACGGCGTCATTGGCAATGGGTCCGAACTCGCGCTGCATGTCCTTCGGCAGCGCGATGCCGAATTCGCTTTCGAGCAAATAGGCCACGCCGCCTTTGCCAGATTGGGAATTCACGCGGATGACCTCGCGGTATTCGCGGCCGACGTCCGCCGGGTCAATCGCGAGGTACGGCACATCCCAGTGCGCGTTGAGAGTTGAGGGTTGAGAGTGGAGAGTTTTTTTCTCCCACTCCGCGAGCCCCTTCTTGATCGCGTCCTGATGCGAGCCGCTGAACGCGGTGAAGACCAGTTCGCCCGCGTAAGGCTGTCGGGGCGGCACGGTCATGCCGGTGCAGCGCTCATAGACGCCGATGAGTGAACTGAGGTTCGAGAAGTCGAGCTTCGGATCCAGGCCGTGCATGTAGAAATTCATGGCCACGATAATCACGTCGAGATTTCCGGTGCGCTCGCCATTGCCAAACAAGGTGCCTTCGACACGATCCGCGCCCGCGAGCAAACCAAGTTCCGTCGCGGCCACGCCGGTACCGCGGTCGTTGTGCGTGTGCAGGCTGACGATGAGCGCGTCGCGGTTCTTGATGTTCGTGCAGATCCACTCGATCTGGTCGGCGTACACATTCGGCATCGCGACCTCGACCGTGTCCGGGAGATTGAGAATCATTTTCCGTTCGGGCGTGGGCTGCCAGACATCCATCACCGCCTCGGAAATTTCTTTGGCGAACTCCACTTCGGTCGCGGAGAAACTTTCCGGCGAGTACTGCAACCTGACGTCCGTGCCCTGGAGCCGGGGCAGCCGGTCCTTGATCCACTGCGCGCCCTGCACGGCGATGGCTTTAATCTCGTCCTTCGACTTGCCAAACACCACACGACGCTGCGCCGGTGAAGTCGAGTTGTAGAGATGGATAATGGCGCGCTTGGCTCCGAGGAGCGACTGCACGGTCTTCTCAATCAAGTCTTCGCGCGCCTGCACGAGCACTTGAATCGTCACGTCGTCGGGAATGTGGTTCTTCTCGATGAGCAGGCGGTTGAAGGCGAACTCGGTGTTCGATGCGGAGGGGAAGCCGACTTCGATTTCCTTGAACCCGCACGCGACGAGCGCCTGAAACAGTTCCAGCTTTTGCGAGACGTTCATCGGGACGGCGAGAGCTTGGTTGCCATCGCGCAAATCCACGCTGCACCAGATGGGCGCTTGTTGCAGGATGCGGTTCGGCCACTTCCGGTCCGGCAATTCAACGGGCCGGAACGGGCAGTACTTCGTGCCAGGGTTCTTCAACATGATTTTTTAGAGTGTCTTAATTCGTCACCCGGTTTCAACCAAGCGTATGGGATCCGGGCAACAAAAAACCCCACCGCCTTTTAAGGCAGTGAGGTTTCTGAAATTCTCGTGTGTGAATCAGAACCCGACCGCCGCGCCACTAAGCAGCAGCGCGGAACCAAGCAGTCGAATGTTCGTTTCCTGAATCACGGCGCGGAACGTATTGGCCTGAGCGGCGAGGGTCAACGGCGTTCTTGGAAAACAGGCCCAGCCTTTCGCCTTGGGGATTTTTACGTTTGACCCCTCTTGTCACGGTGACTAGCTTGCGCCCTCAATTTTCTAAAATTCTATGTTCGGAACGATTCGCCGTCATCAAAGCTGGCTTTTGATTATCATCATTGCCGCCGTCATCATCAGCTTCGTGGTGTACTTCCAGCCCGGCGGCGGGCCGGACACCGCCAATCGCCGGGGCAGCGCCTTTGAACTCAACGGCAAGCCCGTGACGGAGAAAATGATCCAGGGCGCGGCGCGGGAAGTGCGGCTCCTCTACTTCCTCAACTTCCGCCAGTGGCCGGAGCGGGACGTCGAGCGCGCGCAGCAGATGGGTTTTGACATCGAGACGGAGGCCTACCTGCGGCTCTTCCGCGCGTCGAAAGCCGAGGAGGCCGGCATCCGCATTCCCGATCAGACCGTCGCCGATCTCGCGCGCCGGCTCATGGGCGACAACGTGGACGCGGACCGTTTCGCGAAGGAACTGCTCATCCCCAACGGCCTGAGCCTCGATGATTTCGAGCGCTTCGTGCGCAACGACGCGGCGATTCAACAGCTCAGTTCCGTGGTCGGCGCGGCGGGCCGCCTCGTCACGACGGCGGAGGCCGAGGAGATTTATCGCCGGGAAAATCAGGAAACGGGCGGCGACATCGTCTTCCTCAACCTGAGCAATTACCTCGGCTCCGTGGTGGTGACGAATGGCGCGCTCACGAACTGGTATAACCTGCGCGGCTATCGCACGCCGGAAAAGGTGCAGGTCAGCTACGTGGAATTTGCGCTGACGAATTTCTTCGCCGACGCGGACAAGCAGTTTTCTGAAGTCACGAACCTGAACCAGCAGTTGCAGGACATTTACTTCAAGGCCGGCCCGGACAACTTCAAGGACACCAACGGCGTGGTGATGGCGCAATCGAACGCGCTGGTGAAAATTCGCGAGGACCAGCGCGACCGGCTGGCCATGATGTTCGCCGCGCGCCGCGCGAATGAATTCGCCAACCAGCTTTACGACAAGCAGCCCGTGACGGTCGCGAACTTCACCGCGCTCGCCGCCTCGAACGGCCTGCCCATGCAGTTGAGCATGGCCTTCGACCGCGAGGATGGGCCGACGAACCTGAACGTCTCGCCGAAGTTCGTGACCACGGCGTTCTCGCTGAACGCGACGAGCAACCCGGTAGCCGTGCAGCCCATCGAAGGTGAGAACGGCCTCTACATCATCGCGCTCCAGCAGACCATGGCGAGCGAGCCGGAGCCATTTGCATTGATCAAGGCGCGGGTCGAGGAGGATTACAAACGCTACAACGCCTTCACGCTGGCCTACAACGCGGCGACGAATTTCATCGCCCAGGCGACGAACGGACTGACGCAGGGCAAGACCTTTGAGGAACTCGCGGTCGCGCAGGGACTCAAGGTGGAGACGCTGCCGCCCATTTCCGTGCGCACCGAATCGATCACGAATCTGGACGAGCGCATCGACGTGCGCCGGCTCAAATCCATCCTGCTGAATCTCGAACCTGGCAAGATCAGCACCTACACGCCGAACCCGCCCGAAGGCGGCTATGTCGTCTATGCGCGCGCCAAGCTGCCGATGGATGAGACGAAGCTGAAAGCGGAACTGCCGAAGTTCCTCTCCGAGATGCGCTACCAGAAGCAGAACGAGATTTTCAACCAGTGGTTCCGCAAGCAGCTTGATGCGGCCAAACTCCCGCTGCCGAACAGGCAGCAACAGCAGCAGCGGCCTCCTGGCCAGGGCTAGGCGCGGTTCGCCTCTAATATTTATGAGTGAGCGTGCGTCAGCGCCTTCCGCGCCGCCGATCAAACTCTCGTCGCCCGAGACGCAGGAGTTTTGGGAGATCCCCGTCGTGTTTGAAGACGAGCATTTGCTTGCCATCAACAAGCCCTCGCGCCTGCTCACCTCGCCCGATCCCGACGACGCGAACCGCCCCAGCCTAATGAAGCTGCTCCACGCCGGCATCGCCGCCGGCAAACCGTGGACGAAGGAGCGTGGCCTGACGTATCTCAACAACGCGCACCGCCTCGACTTCGAGGCCTCCGGCGTGCTGCTGCTCGCGAAGAACAAGCCTGCGTTCATCAAACTCGCTGACCTCTTCGGCGCGGACCTGCCGCACAGGACTTACGTCACGCTCGTGCACGGCACGCCGGAGCAGGATGAGTTTGAAGTGGACGCGCCCATCGCCCCGCATCAGATCAGCCCCGGTCTCATGCGCGTGGAGCCAGATCTTGGCAAGGCCGCGCGCACCGGCTTCAAGGTGCTGACCAAGTTTCTCGGCTTCACCCTGCTCCAGTGCCAGCCCTTCACGGATCGCATCCACCAGATTCGCGTCCACCTCTACCATGTGCATCTGCCCGTGCTCGGGGACGCGCTCTATCGCGGCAACAAACTTTATCTCTCCCAGATCAAGCCCAAGTATCGCGCCCGCGACGACCGCGAGGAACGCCCGCTCATCTCCAGCGCCGCCCTGCACGCCGACACGCTGACGCTGCCGCATCCCGTCACAGGCGAAAAGATCACCATCACCGCGAAGTGGCCGAAGGACATGGAAGTGGCCGTGAAGTATCTGAACCTGTTCGCGGGGCTGTGAAGTGCCGCCAGCGTGCTGCCGGTTTTTAACCGGCAGGGGCTGAAAAGGTTTGTGCGGTTTCGGAAAGTTTTCACGTCATCGAAAAACTCGCGACACCTGCCGGTTGCAAACCGGCAGCACGTTGCCAGCGCCTCACTGCTTCATCACAAACTCATCCAGATTGAGCAGCACGTTTGCGACGACCGTCCACGCGGCGAGTTCCGCCGAATCTGTTTTCTCTTTGGGGTCCGCACCGGCGAACTTCACAAACTTCGCTGCTGACTCCGCGTCCTCCCGATAGCGCGCCAGTTGTTTCTCCGCCAGCGTGGCCAGTTGTTTGGCCTCGCCCTTCTTCGGCTCCCGCGCGAGGCACGCGCGCAAGCCAAACGCCGCGCGCTGCTCCGCCGTCGCGCCGCCCTCGCTCAACATCCGCTTCGCCAGCGCCTGTGCGCATTCGAGATACACCGGATCGTTCAACAGCGTGAGCGCCTGGAGCGGCGTGTTGCTGCGCGTGCGCCGCACCACGCAGAATTCCCCGCTCGGCGCATCGAACGACACCATCGACGGATACGGACTCGTGCGCCGCCAGAACGTGTAGAGGCCGCGCCGGTATTTGTCCTCGCCCTTGCTCGTCTCCCACTTGTCGCCGCTATAGACCATCTGCCACACGCCGTCGGGTTGTGGCGGCATCACGGGCGCGCCGCCGAGTTTGTGACTGAGCAGGCCGCTCACCGCGAGTGATTGATCACGCACCATCTCCGCCTCCAGCCGCTGGCGCGTCCCGCGCGCGAGCAGGCGGTTGTAAGGATCGCGCTGCCACAATTCCGGCGTGACCTTCGACGACTGACGGTAAGTGGAGGAAGTGACGATGAGGCGTAACATGCGTTTGATGTCCCAGGCTCCCGTGCCCCCGGCGTCCCGCCGGGTCGGGGCGTCCGAAGCATGAGCAGCTGTTGATTTGTCGGGAGCGTCCGCCCCGCGGGACGCCGGGGGCACATCCATAAACTCCACCGCCAGCCAGTCGAGCAGCTTGGGATGGCTCGGTGGCTCGCCCTGCGTACCGAAGTCCTCGCTCGTCTCCACAAGGCCCGTGCCGAAAATTTGCTCCCAGAAACGGTTGACCAACACGCGCGCGGTCAGCGGATTGTTCGTGTCCACGAGCCAGCGCGCGAAGGCCAGTCGGTTCGAAACGCTGTTGGCTGGCAATGGATTCATCACCGACGGCACGCCCGGCGACACGCGTTCGCCCTTCGTGAGAAAACTTCCGCGAATCAGCATGTGGGTGTCGCGCGGCTTCGCCAGTTCCTCCAGCACGGACACCACCGGAATGCCGTCGTTAAATTTCTTCTCCGCCGTGCGCGCCGCCGCCAGCGCCTCGCGCGGCTCCTTCAACTCCGGCGCGGCGCTTTCAAAAAGCTCCTTCAGCTTCGCGCGCTGATCTTTGTCGCGCTTCTCCGGCTCGGTCGTGAGCAGCTTGCGCAACTCATCATTCGCCGGCTTGGCTTCTTTCTTCGCTTTCGCCGTCGCGTTTGTGCCGGGCGCGTTCGTGAGTTCCGCCAAAGTTTTTTCCTGCCACGTGAGAAAGACGTTCGTCAGTTCCGGCACGGCGGCGGCTGACTTCCAGCGTGCCTCGGCTTCCTTCAACGACTCGCGCCGCGCGGCCAACTCCTCCTTTTCACCGGCCTTGAATACTTTCAGCACCGGCCGCTCGTCGTCCTTGTCCGAGTCCGCCGTCTGATTCAGGAAGGCGTAGGCCTGGTAATACTCCTTCATCGAGAGCGGATCGTATTTGTGATTGTGGCACTGCGAGCAACTCATCGTCGTCGCCATCCAGGTGCTGAACGTCGTGTTCACGCGGTCCACCACGGCCTCGTGTCGAAACTCCTCGTCGTCCGTGCCGCCCTCCGTGTTCGTCATCGTGTTGCGATGAAACCCCGTCGCGACCTTCTGCTCCTGCGTCGCGTCCGGCAGCAGGTCGCCCGCGATCTGCTCGATGGTGAACTGGTCGAACGGCTTGTTCTGATTGAGCGCGCTGATCACCCAGTCGCGCCAAGGCCACATGGTGCGCCGGTTGTCCTTCTCGTAACCCTGCGTGTCCGCGTAGCGCGCCATGTCGAGCCAGGGCCGCGCCCAGCGTTCGCCGAAATGCGGCGAGGCGAGCAGACGATCCACGACTTTCTCGTAGGCGTCCTTGCTCTGGTCCGTGAGAAACGCGTTCACCTCCGGCACCGTCGGCGGCAGTCCGGTGAGATCGAGCGACACGCGGCGGATGAGCGTGGCGCGATCCGCCTCGGGCGCGGGCTTGAGTTTTTCCGCCGTCAACTTCTCCAGCACAAAGGCGTCGATGGGGTTTGAAAAAGTAATCAGTGAGTCAGTGTTCAGTGAATCAGTCCGAGGCGCTTTGCCCGCGCCACTGATGACTGACTTACTGATTACTGTCTTACTGATCTTCGGCACCTCGGGCCGCACCGGTTTCTCGTAGGCCCAGTGCTTTTTCTGCGGAGCACCACCGTCGTCCGGCCACGTCGCGCCTTCATCAATCCATTTTTGAATCGCCCCCACCTGCGCCGCCGTCAGCGGTTCACCTTTCGGCGGCATGATTTCGTCGGTGTTGGTGGAAGTGATGCGCTGCCACAGCAAACTCTCCGCGCTGCGCCCGGCGAGGATGGCGGGCTGGCCGGAATCACCCGGCGCAAACGCGAACGCCTTGCGGTCGAGCCGCACGCCGGCCTTCTGCTTTTTCTCGCCGTGGCATTCGGTGCAGCGCTGTTCGAGAATGGGCTGCACCTCGCGCTGGAAATCCACGGCCGCACCAAAGGATGGGAGCAGCGTCGCGAGGAAGACGGCAGGCACGGCAAATATGGCTGAACGGCGCATGGTTTTCGGACGCAACTTTACCCGGCGCTCATTCAACCGGAAACGAATTGTTTGCCTCAAGGCGCGACCGGGCGGTCTGGACGGGCGTTGAGTTTTCCGCAGCGCTCCACCTGCCGTTTCTCAATCAGTTTCAATTCGCTCTTCACGAAGGTGATGGACTGCGCGGCGCAGAGCATGAGGACGCACATCACGACCAACAGCGCCATCACGAAAATCATCGCTGAACCGCGTCTGCGGGAATGGGAAGGCAAAAGATTCATCGTCCTGCCTCCGTTCCCGGCGCGGCCAAAAAGGAAAACAGCGGACGCGTCGTGGTGTTCGTGCGTTTGGCCTGCAATTCAATCTCCCATCGCCACGCTGACACCTGCGCCCGCGCATCCGGTTGCATCGCCGACGATTTCACAGGCGAGAGCACCAGCACCGACAACCGATCATTCGTCCCCTGTCGCCACACCGCGCCGTCACGGAAGAAATAACTGACGTCGCCGTTGCGAGTCATGAGCCGCAGTTCCTGATTTTCCTGAAGCTGCACGGCGTTCGTCGCCGCACGCACATCCGCGCGCCAGCGTTCGCCCGCCTGCGTGGCGCGCACGATGTCGGCAGAGTTGCTGGTCAGGGCACGAGACTGCTCATCCATCCGGTAGTAAGCCGCGAAGGCCACGCCGAGGACGACAAAGAACACCGCGATGTAGGCCAGGCATTCCACGAGTGAGAATCCCGCCGCACCAGCCGAGTTCCGGTCATTCGCCACTCGACATTGGGAATCTAAATTCATGGCAGCTTGACCTCCCGGGCCATCTTGCGCCCGCGCTCAGGCAGCCATTCGAGGCGAATGAGTTTAGTTTGCCGGGTCAGGATAAATTTCCCGGACGGCAAATTCTTCGCGGCGGTCGCAGATGGGTTCAATTCATGCTGGCCTTCGGCAAAGCTTCGCCACTCGCCGGCGGCGAGGATTTCCATTTCACCATCCAGAATCTCCATGGCCACGGCGTCCCGATAATAAGTGCGCAGCATTCGCGCCTCGTGAAACCACATGCCGCCCAGCGGGAGCATCACCGCCGCTAGAATGGCGATGGCGACGACGAGTTCCGCGGTGAGGAACCCACTGCGCGGATTCACCCGGCGGGGTGAAAAGAGCTTCGTCACCACAGCACGCCCTCCTCGATGATGTTGGTCAGCACGTTGAACATGCCGATGACGAAGACGCCGATGACCAGGCCGTTCCACAGCACGAGCGCGGTGGTCAGCACCTGCGCCGCCGCCTGCTCCTGCTGAAA
>JBBQYK010000193.1:0-9873 GCA_038208765.1 Verrucomicrobiota bacterium | reverse complement strand
TTCGAGGAAGGCGCGCAGGGCGGGACGTTCATCCGCGTCGAGCTTGCCGTTCGTGTTCTTGTCGAAGTTGGTCATCATCAACTGCACGCGTTCGCGGGAGCTGGCGCGCTTGTCTTCCTGCGCGCGGTCAATGAAGAGGTCCACGGCGTGGGCGCGCTTGGCGGCCTTGAGTTCCGCGAGTTCGGTGTCGCGCGCGGGAATGACGGTGAGAGTCATGGCGGCCATTTCGTCCGTGGTCATGGGACCCCACTTCACGACCTTGGGCGGCTTGGATGGATTGTTCCGGTTTCCTTCGGAATTGTCGTAGCTGATGGTGGCGTCGAGGCGCGTGCCTTTGGGCAGGCGGATGCGGTTCTTGTATTCGCATTCTTCCTGCCAGTTGAAATCCCAGTCATCGATCTTCAGGAGCGTCTGCTTCTGGCCATCGGGCAGCGTGGCGGTGAGCAGGAACGTCTTGGCGAGGTAATGCGCGTGCGGCGCGACGAAGATGGCTTCGACATCCACGGGAATGGTGAAGGAATCTTTGACGACGTAATTGCTCGCGCCCGCCGGAATCTCCATGCCGCTCAGGCGACCGAAGCCGGGCGGAAGCTGGAGCGTGGTGAACTGGCGGGTGGGTGGTTTGCTCGCGAAATAAATGCCGATGGTGGAAGTCTCGTGCTCAATCTTGCCGCTGGGATGGAAATGGGTCTGGAGGACGAGGTCGCTGTTGGTGGGGAAGCGCCACGCGAGTTCCGGCGGCAAGGGCATGGGTTCGCCGCCCACGGCCCAGCCGCCGAGCGATTCAAACTGGCGATTGGAGCGGTTGCCGTTGTAGCCGACTTTTGGATCTTTCTCGTCGTACTTGCGCGCGGTGCCGGTGGTATCGAGATAGTAAAGGCAGTGGTGAACCACGTTACGGGCCTGCGGACGAAACTCAATGGCGCGCACCCATTTGTCCTCGGGCAGGTTCAGAGGCAGCACGAAATTCCAGTAGATGTCGCGGCCCTCGGCGGCGACTTCAAACGGCTCGGGCATCTTGAGGATGAGATCGGGTTTTCCGAGTTGCCAGCCTTCGGTGAACTTGGGCAGGGCCGGAAGTTTCGCGGGGTCGCCTTCTTTGGAGCCTTGTTTCACCCACGCACCGAGCAGCGCGATCTGATCATCGGTGAGGCGGCGTTCATTGCTGAACTCGATGTAGCCGTGACCAGCGTGCCACGGCGGCATGGTGCGGGACTCGGTGACGTCCACCATCTGGCGCGCGTGCTTCTTCGCGTCCTGAAAATTCAGAAGCGGGAACGGTGCGACCTCGCCGGGCCGATGGCAGCGCGCGCAGTTCTGAAAGAGAATCGGCGCGACGTGTTCGGTGAACGTGACGTTCGCCGGAACATTGCCCGCCACGGCGGCGACAGTGCTGAGGGAGAGGGCAAGCGCGGCAGTGAACAGCGGGTGATGCGTGGATATTCCAGTGTGCATGATTTGCCTGTGGTTATCTGCAAACCGGAGCGGGAAGTCGAGCAAGGAGATGAGTTCAGTTCGCTGAATCACGGGCAGCTTCCTTCTGCTTCACTCAATCAACTTCCCATCCGAACCGAACTTGAGCCGAAGCTTTTCGCGTTCGTTCTCGCGAGTCTGAGCGCGGCCGATGCTGGAGGCGCTTTGGGAACCGGGGAAACCCGAGGCGGCTCCCAGTTCACTGGTGCGGGTGGGACGCAGCACCCATTCGGCCACCGTTCCGTCAGATGATTTTTCCACTTTCGACGGCACGCCATAGTCCGCCTGGGCTTGCCGGTAGGTATAGGTTCCCACGCGCTCGCGCCAGTTGATGTCCGCCGAATCTTTCCGGGCGTGGCTGGCACAACCGGCCAGCACCCAGAGCGCGAAGAACAAAACTGAAAGTCGCCCAGCCATGGTCATTTGATCTGTTGAATCACCCCGCAAGCCACGCGCCCGCCCGCATTGCCGGTCGGTTGCGTGGTCAGGTCATCGGCATTGGCGTGAATGATGACGGCGCGGCCAAGGATCGAAGCCGGGCCATCAAATTCCAAGTGGGGAAACTTTTTAGAAAAGAAGACGTGGCCGACAGGATCGGCCTCGACGTTGCCGAAATCGCCGGCATGACGATGTATGGCATCCGGACCGCCGTGCTCGACCGAGCGCGGGTTGAAATGCCCGCCCGCGGAAGAAGCATCCGGCGCAGAGCAATCACCTTTTTCATGTATGTGAAAGCCGTGGAGTCCGGGAGTGAGGCCGGTGAGCACCGCTTCCACCTGAGTGGTGTCTCCACGTCGAGTGAAGGTCACGGTCCCTCGCACTTTGGAATTAGAGGCGGACGTCAACTCAGCCACGGCTTTCATCGTTTTCGCACGCGGGGCCGGTTCGGCGGAGGAGGATTTGTGTGAGCCCTGATGAGCGCAGCCGATGAAGCTGAGGGCCACCCCCGCGCCGAGAACGAAGTTGCAGATGTTCATGCGCCGTGCATTCAGCGTGAACCCTGCCAGTGGGCGGGCCGCACGAAAGCAGAGAGAGTTGTGGGGCGTTGATTGCAACTTGCATTTGGACGGATGGGGGGAGTGCAAATAGCGGCATGGCGGGGAGTGGCTCAAATTCCTTTTGCCTTCCCACCCGCATTCGCCAATCTGCGCGCCGCATGAGCAAGAACGCCAAATCGGTCTCGAAAAAATTCGCCGCCTATCCACGCCTCAACCCGCTGGGCGTGGGCAAAAACATTTCCGCCGCCGACCTCATTGACGAATGCTTTCTCGCCTACAACGGCGGACGTTTGCGCGAGGCGGCGAAGTTGCTCGTGGAGAAAATGCTGCCGAACGACGGCTGCATCGGCATGTCGCTGACGGGCGCGCTCACGCCCGCGGGACTCGGCAAGAGCTGCCTCATTCCGCTGATGAAGGCGGGCTTCGTGGACTGGGTGGTCTCGACCGGCGCGAACCTGTATCACGACCTGCACTACGGGCTGAACATGCAGCTCTACTCCGGCTCGCCGTTTCTCAACGACGTGGACCTGCACCGCGACGGCGTCATCCGCATCTACGACGTGCTGTTCGATTACAACGTGCTGCTCGACACCGATGCCTTCGTGCGCGAGGTGATTCAAGGCCCCGAGTTCCAGCGCCCCATGGGCACGGATGAATTTCATTACCTCCTCGGCAAATACACCGCCGCGCGCGGACGCAAGCTCGGCCTCAAAGATTCCAGCGTGCTCGCCACGGCCTACGAATGCGGCATCCCGATTTTCACCAGCAGCCCCGGGGACAGCAGCATCGGCATGAACGTGGCCGCGATGGCCTTGCGCGGCTCGAAGCTGATGTTTGACGTGAACCGCGACGTGAACCAGACCGCCGGCATCGTCTATGACGCCAAGTCCACGCAGCACAAGAGCAGCGTGTTCATCCTCGGCGGCGGCTCGCCGAAAAACTTCATGCTCCAGACCGAGCCGCAGATTCAGGAAGTCATGGGCATTCAGGAGAAGGGCCACGACTATTTCCTGCAATGCACCGACGCGCGCCCCGACACCGGCGGCCTGAGCGGCGCGACGCCCGCCGAAGCCGTGAGCTGGGGCAAGATCGATCCCGACACGCTCCCCGACTGCGTGGTCTGCTACACCGACTCCACGATTTCCCTGCCGCTCCTCACCGCCTACATGTTGAGCCGCGTGAAGCCGCGCCCGCAGAAGCGCCTCTACGACCGCCGCGACGCCATCCTCGCCAAAGTGAAATCGATGTATCTCAAGACCGGCACCGTGTCGAAGGTCACGACCAGCCGGAAGATTTCCAAACGCGGGAGCAGCGTGGGGTTGAAGAAGTAGCGCCAAGCCGGAGCGCCATAGGCGTGGTATCTCTGTAGAAACCGAAGGCCCAATAAATTTCCCAGCCCGTCGGGGCGGCATCTTCGATCAAACACAGATTTTTCGGGTTGATGTCCCGCGTCAATCGGTTTGGCGACCATCAATATGCACACTTTCTCTGGCCGACTGGCCACGCTGTGCGAAGAGCTCGCACGAATTAAGCTCATTCTTCCGCCATCAACATGGCTAAATTATCAGCATGAGAAATTTCACAGCCATCGTGCATCACGGCGAGCCTGGTGAAGGCGGTTTTTGGGCGACCTGCCTGGAAGTTTCCGGCGCGAACGGACAGGGCGAGACGCGGCAGGAATGTCTGGCCAACCTCAAGGAAGCGGTTCAACTCCTGCTGGAAACCGAACGCGCCGAAGTGTTCCGGCTCGATCCCCGGGCGGAAACCGCAGAACTGCTGCTGGCATGAAACGGCGGGCCTTGCTGGGCCATCTCGAAGCGCACGGCTGCGTGCCGTTCCGCGAAAGCGGTAGCCATTCCCTCTGGAGCAACCCGCAGACCGGCCGCAAGGAAGCCAATCCCCGCCACAACGAAATCAAAAAATTTCTAGCGCGATCCATCTGCCGCAACTTGTCCGTGCCGGTTCCGCCGGGCAACTGACCAGGGATTGCGCCAGGAAATGCATATGTTGCCATGCACTCTTTCTCTGGCCGACTCGCCACGCTGCGCGAAGAACTCGAGGACTTGAACGATTATCTGGACGTGACCGAAGCCCGCGTGCGCGACTCTAAAAGTTGCGGTATGAGCCGGAGCGCCAGAGGCGCGGTATCTTTGCAGAAACCAAACCTATCGTAACCGCGCTCCGTGCCTCTCAACCAGCGCGTGGAGGATGCGCTTCACCAGCCGCGCCTCCCGTTTCCGTGCCAGTTCATGTTCCCAGATTCGCAGGACGCCAGCCCCGCGCACGTAGCGGCCGCGACACGAGACGGTCCCGCGCCTGGTTCGCCGCGAATTTCTTCCGCCAGAACGCCGCGTTGCTCCGGGGCTTCGTGGTGTGCCGCGGGCAGGCGTGCCAGAAGCAGCCATCGACGAACACCGCCAGCCGCATCCCGGCCCGGCATCATGTGCAGAACGATGCCCGGCGGTCTGTGGACTATCGGCTACAATGTTCCAAACTGGAACATCCGCGAACACGCCGGGTCGGAGACCGGCGCTCCGGCATCAGCGCAAATCAGCGTCCATCAGCGGTTCAAAATGTTCCAAAAGCGGAACGGGAGGTGATGCGGAAACGCGGGCGGGGTCTATGGACGATTAGCCAGGTTTGAGGGAGCGGGCGAGATCGTTGAGGTGTTGCAGCCAGACTTGATCGGGGATTCCATAGTGACCCTTGTCACCGACGGCGCTGAAGGGAGTGCGCTGGAGCATGGCTTCATGGTCTTCGTGCGGCGTCATCGCGCCCGGCCGGCGGGGCCAGGCGAGGAGTTGGGCCATGTTGTTCATGGAGCCGACGACGGTGCGCGGGTTTCCACTGACCGGCACCACTTCGGAAGGCGCCCATTCGAACGGCGGGGACGCGGCGAGCAGCGCAAAGCCCAGACGTATTCGGAAGTCCCGGACGAACGAGTCGAAACGGCTGGAAGGTTGGCGTGGCAGCAGGAAGGTGAAGAGCGTGGCGAGATTCGTGACCATGAACCAGCGTCCGCCATCGCTGTCATCCGCCGGGTCCACGCGCCATTGAGTAAGGAACTGTCCAGCGACAGGCTGGCTGAGGGGACGAGCCGACTTGGATCGCAGAAAGCGAGCGGCACGCGCGCTCAGGACGATTTCAAGTGGCGCAGGCGTAACGATCACTTGAGCCAGTTGGCTTTGATTTCATTCTCCAGCAACTTTTCTTCGCGACTCATCGCCGCCTCTACTTCAAATACGCCCGCGGGTCGGTGACGAATCCCGTGATCGCGCTCGCGGCCACTGTCGCCGGGCTGGCGAGGAAGACTTGCGATTCCTTGTCGCCCATGCGTCCTGGAAAATTGCGGTTCGTGGCGCTGATGCACTTGATGCCGGGGGTGTTGATGCGCCCGAACGTATCCACCGGCCCGCCGAGGCACGCGGCGCAACCGGCGTTCTCCGTCATGCGCACGCCGGCATCGAGCAGGATTTGCCAGATGGTCTTGTCGCCCCAACGCGTGGCCTGCAACTCGTTCACGATGTCCGGCGTGGCTGGCACACCGAACGTGTCGATGCTCACATGGTGGCCCTGCAACACGCGCGCGAATTCCACGAAGTCGCTCGTCTTGCCGCCGGTGCAGGAGCCGATGTAGGCGCGGTCGAGCTTCATGCTGCTCATGTCCTTCGCCTTCTTGCGCTGGCCCGGATCGGGATGGCACGCCACGGTTGGTTCGAGCTGCGACAAATCCACCACGAGTTCGTAAACGAACTTCTCATCACGGTCGCGCTCGACCGGCGTGTAACTCGACTTCGTGTTGTTCAGCTTCGTGCGCGCGTCGACGTATTCCTTGGTGCGCGCATCGAATTCAAAGATCGCGTTCTTCCCGCCCGCCTCGATGGCCATGTTCGCAATGGTCATGCGGTCGTCCATCGAAAGGCTCGCTACGCCGGGACCGTCGAACTGCATCGCGCGATAGGTCGCGCCGTCGAAACCGATTTCGCCGATGACGTGCAGGATCACGTCCTTCGCCATCACGCCCGGCTGGAGTTCGCCTTCGAGGCGGAAGTGCATCGTCTCCGGCACCTTGATGAGCAGCTTGCCCGTGCCCATCACGAAGCCCGCGTCGGTGTTGCCGATGCCGGTGGCGAATTCATTGAACGCCCCCGCCATGCAGGTGTGCGAATCCGTGCCGAACAAAATCTCACCCGGCCGCGTGTGGCCCTTCGCCGGCAGCGCGGTGTGGCAGACGCCCGCGTAGCGCGAACCATACTGGCGCTTGAGCAAGCCCTTGCTCGCGTCGAAATGCCACTGGCCGTTCGGGTCATCAATCACGTCGTAGAAATAGGGCAACTCCTGCTCGCGCGAGAAATCGCGGAGGATGTCCACGTTGCGATTCGACTTCGAGTCAGCGGTGAAGATGTAGTGGTCGGGGATGATGACCACGCGCTTCGAGTCCCAGACCTTGGCCGTGTTGCCGAACTCGCGCTTGAAGACGCCGATGGTGCCCGGGCCGCAGACATCGTGCGTCATGAGCACATCCGCGTTCACCCAAATGTTGTCCCCGGCCTGCACAGAAGCTTTGCCAGCGGCGCGCGCGAGGATTTTTTCCGTCAACGTCATAGGGCGTGGAAACTAGACGAGGGGTGGAGCGAGGGCAACAGGGGAAGTGGCTTGAGTCACACGCCGCAACTTCACGGCACCAGCCGCGCGCGATAAAAGCGCCGTGAGCCAGTCGCTCCGGGAGGATTGGGGTCAGTCCAGGACTGCGGGGAGTTGGTGAGCGTGAACCGGTTCACGACCGGCCAGTCGCTGGCCATCACCTCGTTGGTTGCCAGGATGTCATAATCGCGATTGGTGATTCCATGCACCCAGAACGTGCTGGCGCTGGCTGTGGGCGTCAGGTGAACAAGAGGGGCTGAGATAAAATAATCCCCTGCGCCGCAATATCCGTCGGCACACGAAGGATTACTGACCACCGGGCTGGTTCCCACGGCGATGAGAAAGCCATTACCATAAGTCAGGCTGGACACCGGTCGGGGAAGTGCGTTGGTTCGGACAGTCCAATCGAAACCGTCCCACGAACTGGCCACGTCCCGCCCCGCCGTCGCGATGAACATCTCCGCCGCATGGGTCAAGGTATCGAATGGCGCGGCGGTGGGCCGGGTCACGGCAATCCAGTTGGTGCTGTTGGTATTGACCAGCAGACTATTGCCCACACGGATGAATCGATTATTGCCGAAACAGAGCAACCGCTCTCCATCGCCGGTGGCGTTCGGCCAAAACAAGATGCCGCCATTGGTGGAGAAATAGACCTCCGACCGGGTCGAGTCGTACGAGCGGGTCGTAGCCCAAAAAATGTTGTTGCCGTAGGCCACGGCGATGAACGCATTCGTAGGCTTCAAAGGGTTTGAGACAGGTTCCGTAAACCCCTGCCTCCAATTGATCCCGTTTGTGGAGTATGCCACGACGCCACGCACGCCTTGAGAGTTAAAATTATCTCCCACCGCGACAAAACGCCCTGCGCCGTACGCGACCGCATGCAAATTAGGCGAGGTCGTCAGACCTGGTTGAATTATCAAAAAATTAGTGCCTGACCAACTGACTCCATTGCTGGAAACACCGGTTTCGCCGCCCCATCCTACGCCTACACAAAGATCGCCCCCTTTGGTTAAGGCGAAGTAGCCGTTATAGCCCCAACCGTATGGTGGATTGCGATTGTTATACCTGTTGGTGCCCCGAATCCAGTTCACGCCATCGACCGAGTGCAAGGCGATGGTGACGGTGTCCTGTTGGCAGGGGCCGTGGCCAGTCGCGATGAAGCGGCCACTATGCGCGACCACTCTCCACATGTAAGGAGCGCCATTAGTGACAGGAACAAGCGTGTTTGTCCGTGAATAGCAGGAGCCGGGTGGGTAGGTCAGAGTTGGGAATGCATGCGTGGTCCACTCGCTCAACGCATCGGCACGCGCGGTGAGGGAGGCCAAGGCGAGCAAACTCAAAAACCAGACCAGAAGCAGCCACCGAGGGAAGCTCGTCTTGGACTTCATGCTTGGACTGTGGATCGTGTGTTGGTTTTTGGCAAGCACAGCGCGACCGAAACCAGTTCAGTTTGGACATCGACATCGTGAGCATTTCCCCCATTCCACCACGTTCGCCGGAGAGTCTCGCTCCACCGCACGACCGCGTTCCTTGCTCTGCGCTGCGCGCTCGTAAATTTTTGCGACGCTTGTTGGCGCGAAGAGTTCCGAAGTATCATCCGCCCCTCATGAAATCCCGGTTCCTTTTACTGCTCCTGGCTGGCGGTGTTTTGGCGGCGCTCGACTCGGCGCGCGCGGCGGAGGCCAAATTGATTTACGCCACAAACGGCTCGGGCGTGTACGGCTATAAGGACACGCCCAAGCTCCCGTGGTGCGGCTACCTCGTGCATGACCCGGACCGTCCTGCGCCGGTGCGCGTGTATCCTGGTCCCGCGCTCCCGCCCACGCCTGCGCCTTCGGACGCCATCATCCTCTTCGACGGGAAGGATGTATCGGCGTGGCGGAGCAATTCGTGGCGCGTGGTGGATGGCACGTTGGAAACGGCGGGCGATTTTGCGCCGCGCACGAAGGAGAAGTTCGGCAGCTTCCAGCTTCATCTCGAATGGCAGTCGCCCGCGAACTTCCAGGGGCCGTGGTCCGATCAAGGTAACAGCGGGGTGATCATCCACGGCCTTTACGAGATTCAGATTTTTGATTCCTTCACCGAGAAGTGGGCGCCGGACGGCCAGTGCGCCGCCATCTACGCGCAGACACCGCCGCTGGTGAACGCCTGCCGTCCACCCGGCGAATGGCAGAGCTACGACCTGGCCTTCACCGCGCCCGTCCTCGCGGAGGGCAAAGTGACGCAGCCCGCGCGTCTCACGCTTTTCCACAACGGCGTGCTGGTGCAGGCGAATCAGGAAATTTACGGCGGCACCGGCCATCGTGTGCTGCCCCGCGCGGTGGCGGTCAGCGAAGGGCCGCTGGGTTTCGCCGGGCATGGGTGCCCGGTGCGCTTTCGGAATATCTGGGTTCGGAAATTGTAGCGGAGACAGCTTGGTAGCTCGCGCTCAATCGCGCACCGCCTTCATCGCCAGCCGGATGATGCGCTCGATGAGTTGCGGATACGTCAGCCCCGCCTTTTGCGCGGACTGCGCGAAGTCTTCGTCCGCCGCGAGAATGGGATTCGGATTGGCCTCGATGAAATAGACTTCGTTCTTCGGCGTGAGGCGCAGGTCGAGCCGCGCGTAGCCATCAATGGTCAGCAGATGGTAGATGCGTTTGCAGGTCTTCTGGATGTTCGCGACGACGGCGGGGTCGAGTCCTTCCGCGAACTGATTCTGCAAACCCCAGCGCTTGCGATATTCCTCGTCCCACTTGGCGCGGTAGGTGGCGATCTT
>JBBQYK010000192.1:0-9918 GCA_038208765.1 Verrucomicrobiota bacterium | reverse complement strand
ATGTTCGATGATGTAAATGACGTGGTCGTCGGCGTGGCCGCAGGTTTCGCGGTTGGTGATGCGCAGGCTGCCGAGGTGGACGGACTCGTCGCGCCGGTTCTTGTGCTGCGGTGGCGCGGCCTTGGCGTCGGTGTGCATGGTCAGTTGCGGGAAGCGCGCGCGAATCGGTTCCATGGCTGCAATATGATCTTCGTGGGTATGCGTGATGAAGAGATGCTTCAACTGCAACTTCTCCTCCTCAAGAATTTTCAAAATCGGCTCGGCGCTCCAGCCGGTGTCGAAGAGCGCGGCCTCGCGCGAAATTTCATCCCACACGAGGTAGCAGTTCACCGTCATGCCGCCGCCTTCAGTGGTGATCATGCGGAACCCGCGCCAGCGTCCGGTGTCTTTCGGCGTGGGCATCCAACCTTGGGCGATGCCTTCCAATTTGGGCGCGCTGAGTTTTAACGCCTGCGCCAGAGCGGAGTAATTGATCGAGCCTTTCGGTTCGCCGGTGGATTCCAGTGCGGCGAGTTCATCCACGGAAAGCCCCGCTGCTTGCGCCGCCGTTTCCGGTGCCACGTTCGAGGCCTTGCGCGCCTTGCGGATGACGTCGCCCAGATTGTCTTCGAGATTCATGGCGCAAAGTTAGGGACACGTCGCGCGGCGAGGGAAGTGATTTTGTCGGCGGCGCACGATTGGGCGATGTTTCGTCCGCAGGCTGGGCCGGGAAAATGGTCTGCGGTCTTCATTGTGGATTGAACTGCTCCAAAAGGTTTGCTGCGCGTGGGACTTTTGGCTAATGCTTCTCCCGAACGAACCCGGACGAAATGCGAATCAAATTTTCATGACGCGATTGCTCTCGACTCTTTTGGCTGCGGCCTTGTTGCCGTGGACCTTCACTCTGCACGCCCGCGAAGCCACCAAGCCCTACAGCCAGAAGAATGGCGCGCGTCCCCTGGCGGCCATTCCGCCGCTGACGGTGGACGCCACGGATGTGGTGGCCGAACTGGCCAGCGACGCGCAAAAAGGCAATCCCACGCCGCTGCGGATCGCGGCAGTCACGGAACTCCTGCTCACGCCCGCCACGCATGGCGCGTGGGAAGTGGTGGCGGGCGGGCGGCTGTGGCGACTGCGCATCAACGCACCGGGAGCCACGGATTTGAGCCTGGGATTCAGCCACTTCCGGCTGCATGGCGCGTCCACGCTGCACCTGCTTTCCGAGACCGAGGATTATGCGCAGGGCGCGTTCACGGCGCGCGACAACAAGCCGCACGGCCAGCTTTGGACGCCGGTGCTGCCGGGCGAACGGATGGTCGTGGAACTCTTCGTGCCGGATGACGCGCCGGCGGCCGAGATCATTCTCACCCACGTCAACCGCGGCTACCGCGACATGTTCCGGCGGAAGAATGATCTGGGCATCCCGAAGGCGGGCGCGTGCAACAACGACGTGATCTGTCCGGTGGGTGCCCCGTGGACCAATGAAATCCGCTCGGTGGCGGTCTATACCCTCAACGGGAGTTTTGCCTGCACCGGCACGCTGATCAATGACGTGGCGGGCGACCGAAAGAATTTCTTCCTCACCGCCAATCATTGCGGCATCTCGGCGGGCAACGCGGCCACCATGGTGGTCTATTGGAATTTTCAAGCGCCCGTCTGCGGCCTGCAGAACGGCGGCTCGCTTGCCCAGAACCAGAGCGGGGCCATCTTCCGCATGTCCAAGTTTGACGTGGACTCGACGCTGGTGGAACTGGAGGACGTGCCGGACGCGAGTTTCAACGTTTATTACTCCGGCTGGGATCGGACCCCCAACGCTTCGCCCGGCACCGTGGGCATTCACCATCCCAACACGGATGAGAAATCCATCAGCTTCTCCAGCGCCACGTTGAACACGGTGAACAGTTGCATCGGCACCGGCGGGGCCGGCACCCACTGGAACGTCGTGTGGAATGATGGCGTGACCGAGCCTGGTTCTTCCGGCTCCGGCATCTGGAATCCGGTCACGCACCGGCTGATCGGTTTTCTTTCCGGCGGCTTCTCTTCCTGCAGCTTTCTCAACGGGGCGGACTGTTACGGGAAGTTTTCCGTGGCCTGGGCCAGCGGGGCCACGCCCGCCGCGCGGCTGCGTGACTGGCTCGATCCGTTGAACGTAAATCCCGCATTCGTGAACGGTCTGGACGGCGCGGTCGCCCCGTCCGTGCCGACCGCCAGGGTGACGGGCGTGGCCTTGACGGTGGAGAACTGCTTTCCAGGGAATGGCTCTCTCGATCCCAGTGAAAGCGTGACCGTCACCGTCACCGCGACCAATTCAGGCGGCGCGGCGTTGACCAATCTGACCGGCACGCTCCTGCCGGGCACGGGCGTGACCGCACCGGGTGCGGCGCAAAATTACGGCGCGATTCCAGTCGGCGGAGCCGCCGTGGCGCGTCCCTTCACGTTCATCGCCACCGGCGCGTGCGGGGGGACGGTTTCCGTGCGGGTGCAACTCCAGGAGGGCGCGTTGAATCTCGGCATCTTCACCAACACGTTCACGCTGGGCCTGCCGAACACATCCCTTGCGCAGAACTTTGACGCCGTCTCCACGCCCGCGCTGCCCGCCGGTTGGACGACCTCGACCACGAACGCCGGCGTGGCCTGGGTCTCGACGATTGTGCAGCGCGACACGCTGCCGAACGCCATATTCACGACGGCACCCGGTTCGGAGGCAGACGCGGTGGTGACCTCGCCGTCGTTCGGCATCACCACCACGAACGCACAGGTCTCCTTCCGCCACCGCTACGATTTTGAAAACACCTACGATGGCGGCGTGCTGGAAATCTCCATCGGAGCCGGGCCGTTCGTGGACATTCTGAGCAGCGGCGGGGTCTTCCTGGCGGGCAGTTACACGGCCACCTTGAGTTCGGGTTTCGGCACCACGCTGGGCGGACGCATGGCCTGGTCGGGGCAGACGGCGAACTTCATCACGAGCACGGTGCGCCTGCCGGTTTCCACAGCCGGACAGTCGGTGCGCTTGCGCTGGCGCGCGGGCACGGACGAGAGCAACGGCACCACCGGCTGGTATGTTGATTCACTCACCGTGGGCGACGGCATCGCCTGCTGCTCCGGGCTGGTCGCGCCGAGCATTGTCAATCTCCGGCAGGTGCCGGGCAGCGTGGCCCTCTCGTTCCAGTCGGTGTTTGGCCAGAATTATCAGGTGGAATCCAAAGGCTCGCTGACCACGACCACTTGGCAGACGCTTCAGACCATCCCGGGCGATGGCACGCTGAAACATTTCACGAACACGCTCACGCCGACGAACCGTTTCTTCCGCCTGCGTTCGCCGTGAGCGGTGGCGGCGGCCAAGAAGAGCGCTTCCGATTCAGCACTGGGAGGTTGGTGTTGGGAGCTTGGGCGGAGCTTCGGACATGGAGCTTTTCCCTCTGGCTTTCGTGAACAGGTTGCCTAGTTTCGCAGTCCATTGACTGCCATGAATTTGAAACTCTTGCGCCTGACTGGCCTCGCCGCGTTGTCGCTCGCCTGGCCGTTGCGCGCGCAACTGCCGCCGCCCACCAATGCCCCGATCATCGGCGCGCGGCAGCCCGCGCTCAGTCCTGATGGCCAGCGGCTGGCCTTTGTCTATCGCGGTGATCTTTGGATCGCGGACGCGCGCGGCGGACGGGCCACGCCGATCACGTCGCATCTGGAGATGGATTCCACGCCGATCTTTTCGCCGGACGGGAACTGGATCGCTTTCACCAGCAAGCGCAACGGCAACTCGGACATCTACGTCATTCCCGCCGAGGGCGGCGGCGCGAAACAGTTGACGTGGCACTCCGGCAGCGAAGTTCCGGCGGGCTGGAGTCCCGATGGCAAATATCTTCTCTTCTCCAGCAAGCGCGACACGGTGAACTATTCGCTTTTCGCGCTGGACGTGAACAGCGGGCGCACGCGGCGGCTCACCGAGGATTACGCGACCATCAATTATCCCACCTATTCACCCGACTCGAAAACCATAGCCTATGGCCGCTACGGTTTCCCGTTCACGCGCCCGCGCTACCAGGGTTCGGCGGCGGCGCAAATCTGGTTGCTCAATGCGGAGAGCGGCGAACGTCGCGCGCTGACCACGAACGGCTTTCAACATCTCTGGCCGCGCTACCTGCCGGACGGAAAAATTCTCACCGTCACGGTCGATGAATTGACGCCCTCAACCACGCCACTCGGCGAGACGGTTTCCCCGCTGGCAGACAATCCGCGCCGCACGCCGAACCTGTGGATTTACGACGAAGATGGTTCGCGCCAGCAACTCACCATTTTCACCGGCGGTTCCGTGCGCTGGCCGACGGTGGCGGGGAAGAGCGGCGACATCGCGTTCGAGTATGGGCCGGATTTGTATCGGCTGAAGAAGGGCGAGACGGAGCCGCAGAAGCTCAAGCTGCTCGCCTCCGCTGATGAAAAACAAACCACACGCCGTCGCGAGAAGCAGACCACGGGCGTGACCGAGGCCGAGCCGTCGCCGGACGGGAAGACGTTCGCCTTCGGATTGCAGGGCGAGATTTGGACCATCCCGCTGGAGAAGCCGAAAGGCATCGCGGCCAAGAGCGCCGAGTATGCGACGCGGCTGACGGACTGGGCGGGGGATGATTCCGACTTCTCGTGGTCGAAGGATGGGAAGAAGATTTACTTCACCTCCGACCGCGAGTTGTACACGCGCATTTACGAGCTGGACGTGAAGACGCGCAAGGTGACGCCGCTCTGGAAACGCGACAGCGACGTGGAGAAGGTCAAAGTTTCGCCCGACGGCAGCACGCTCGGCTTCTGGGTCACGGGGCCGGACGGCGGTCTCTACACGCTCACGCTGACGAACAAGGAAGTGAAGAAACTCGTGAGCGTGCCCGGCCCGCAATGGCGCAACCAGGGCGGCGGGGAATTCGCGTGGTCACCGGACATGCGCTGGATTTGCTACTCGCATCGCGGCGAGAGCAAGGCGTGGAATCTCTGGATCATCGCGGCTGACGGTTCCGGTCAGCCGCAGAACATCACCAAGCTCTACGCCTTCCACGGCCAGCCCGCGTGGTCGCCGGACGGCAAGTATCTTTTCTTCCAGAGCAACCGCGACGGCAACGGACTCTACGTGCTGCCGCTCACGCGCGAGGAAGTTCGCGTGAGCGACACGGATTTGAAATTCGTGAAGCCGACCAACGCGGTGACGGTGAAGATCGAGTTCGAGGACATTCACCGGCGCATCCGCAAGTTCGCCTCGCAATCGCCGTCCAGTTCGTTGTCCGTCACCGCCGAGGGCTTGATCGTGTTCATCAGCGAAGGCGAGGTCTGCTCGATTGGTTACGATGGCAAAGATTTTAAGAAGGTCACGACCGGTGCGGGCAAGTCGCAGTTGCGCGTGAGCAAGGATGGGAAGAAGGCGTTTTACACCAGCGGCGGCGAGCTGTTCAGCATGGCGTTGAGCGGCGGCAAGGAGGAGAAGGCGACGTTCACCGCCGAGTGGGAGCGGAACATCCGCGCGGAACGGCAGGCGTCCTTCACCCAGTTCTGGCGCTCGTATCAGCGCGGTTTTTACGACGCGAATTTCCACGGGCGCGACTGGTCGAAGATTCGCTCCCGTTACGAACCATTGCTCGACGCGGTAGAGACGAATGATGAGTTCGCGGGCTTGTTGAACTTGATGATCGGCGAACTCGAAACCTCGCACGCGGAAGTGAACGCCGGCACGAACAAGGAGGCCATCACCGGGCCGAGCACGCCGCATCTTGGTGTGACGTTTGATTACGCTTACGCCGGGCCGGGGCTGAAAGTGAAGACTGTGCCGCACGGCGCCCCCGGTTCGTACGAGAAGACCCGCCTCAAGCCGGACGAAATCATTCTCGAGATCAACGGCCAGGAAGTTTCGCTGAATGAGAATCTCTACCAACTGATCAACGACCGGTCGGATCGCGAGTTCGAGTTTCTCGTCAGCACGAACGGCGAAAAGTCCGGCGCACGTACGGTGAAATACAAGGCGCTGACCTCGGGCGAGTGGACGGAATTGAATTATCAGAACCGCATCGAGCACACGCGCAATTACGTCGAGTCAAAGAGTGGCGGGAAGGTGGGCTACCTGCACATCGCCAGCATGGGCGCGCAAAACCAGACGCAGTTCGAGCGCGAGGCGTATGAGTTCATGGTCGGCCGCGAGTCCATGATCATTGACGTGCGTTTTAACACGGGCGGCAACATCGCGGACACGCTCGTCGAATGGCTGCAACGCAAACCGCATGGCTGGAATCGTCCGCGCGACGGCGCGAAGGAAGCGGTTCCTTTCCACACTTGGGAGCGCAAGATGATCGTGCTGATGAACGAGCACAGTTTCTCGAACGGAGAAATTTTCCCCAACGTCATGCGGACCAAGGGGCTGGCGAAACTCATCGGCCAGCCCACGCCGGGCTACGTGATCTGGACTTACGAACTGGCCTTGGTGGACGGCACCAAGGCCCGGATGCCGATGACCGGTGCGTACCGTCTCGACGGCACGCCGATGGAAAACCGCGGCGAGAAGCCGGACATTGAAATTCCGCTCACGCCGGACGACTGGCTGAACAACCGGGACCCGCAGATTGACAAGGCGATCGAGGTCTTGGTCGGCGAGAAGTTGGTGCAGCAGTAACGTGCCGCCGGACTTCACACAGACTCGGGCGGTCATCACGGCCGGCCTCGAAGAACGCATTCACCCCGGCGCGCAACTTTGCGTGATGCAGCGGGGCGAAATCTTGATCGACGAAGCCTTCGGCGAAGCACGCAATGGCGTGCCGATGACGCGCGACTCGCTCACGCTCTGGTTCTCTGCCGGCAAACCCATCACCGCTGCCGCCATCGCCCAACTCGTCGAGCGCGGCGCGCTGGCGTTCGATGAGCGCGTGGCGGAGGTGATTCCTGAATTCGCCGCGCACGGGAAAGATGCCGTGACCGTCCGCCATTTGCTCATGCACACCGGCGGTTTGCGGAATGCGGACAGCATTGATGCCACGTTGTGTTGGGACGAGCAAATCGCGCGCATTTGCGAACTGCCGCTGGAGCCGGATTGGATTCCCGGACAGCGCGCGGGCTATCACGTCTGGGCGACGTGGCAGTTGCTCGGTGAAATCGTGCGGCGTGTGAATGGAAAACCGGTGGATGAGTTTGTGCGCGAGAACATTTTCCTCCCGCTCGGCATGAACGACTCGTGGCTGGCGCTCACGCCCGAGATCGTGGCGAAAGATGAATCGCGCATCGCCTTCGTGTTCGACACGAGCAGCGGGGTGGCTCAATCGAACGAAGATTGGAACAGCGCCGATGGTTTGCGCCGCTGCCGTCCCGGCGGCAGCGCCCGCGGCCCGGTGCGTGAACTGGCGTTTTTCTACGAAGCACTACGCCGCGGCGGGGAAAGCATTCTGCGACCGGAAACCGTGGCGACGATCACTTCGCGCCAGCGCGCCGGCATGTTTGACGAGACGTTTCAGTTCAAGATGGATGCGGGGCTGGGCTTCATCCTGAACTCCAATCGCGACGGTTTTCAGATGCCCTACGGCTATGGGCGGCATGCGTCGCGCGACACATTCGGGCACAGTGGCAATCAATCCTCTTGTGCGTTCGCTGACCCGGAACACGAACTGGTGGTGGCGTGGGCGTGCAACGGACTGCCAGGCGAACGCAAACACCAGCAGCGCCAGCGCAGCCTCAACAGCGCGATTTACGAAGACTTGGGGCTGGGATAGCCGAACGGGATTCTCGGAACAGCCGTCGGGAATCGGCGCGCAATTTTTTCATAAAAAATCGCTTGTGAAAAATTTCACGACGCGGCAATTTCCCGGCTCGTTTCCGCCGGGCGTCCGGTTCGGAGCGCGGGGAAGTGGAGTTCCCCAGCACATTTTCACAACGCGTGATGCGATTTCTTAAAGCGGTTTTGTTGTCGGCGTTCCTCGCAGGAACGCCGTTTGTTGCTTCGGCGGCGGAAGGACTGCCTCCGGCCGCGCCGGTCTTCCAAGTGGGACCGATTCTGTTCACCAGTTCCATGCTGGTGACGTGGATTGTGGCGGCGGTCTTGATTCTGGTGGCGCAACTCGCGACGCGGAAAGTTCGGCTGGTGCCGCAGGGTCTGCAAAACTTTGTCGAGTGGCTGGTCGAGGGCATGTATGGCTTCTTCGAGGAAATTCTCGGCCATCATCTGGTGAAGAAGTCGTTCTGGTTTTTCTGCACGTTGTTCCTGTTCATTCTGTTCACCAACTGGTTTGGCCTGATTCCGGGCGTAGGCACGGTGGGCTGGGGAAGCACCGGGGCGGATGGACATTTTCACATGCTCAAGCCGTTGCTGCGCGGCGGCAACGCGGATTTGAACATGACGCTGGCCATGTCGCTGGTGTTCTTCGTCCTGTGGATTGTCTGGTCGTTCCAATCACTCGGTGCGAGCGGCTTTTTCAAGCACATCTTCTCCGGCGGCGACAATGGCAAGGGCTTCATGGCGATCTTCATGATGGCCATCTTCCTGTTCGTCGGCCTGATTGAAGTTATCTCCATCACGTTCCGCCCGGTGTCGTTGAGCTTCCGTCTCTACGGCAACGTGTTCGCCGGCGAGAACATTCTGGAGTCCATGATGCACTTGGGCGGCACCTGGTTCGGCTGGCTTCTGCCGCTGCCTTTTTACTTTCTGGAATTGCTCGTCGGCATTGTGCAGGCGCTGGTCTTCGCGCTGCTCACCTCGGTGTTCACGGCCTTGATGGCCGGGCATCATGAAGAAAGCCACGGCAAGGAACACGGACACGCGCACCCGGCGGCGCACTAACAATTTCGTCCGCCGGACCGTGGGCAAACTGCGGGGGCGGATGGGAAAAACGAAAGGTAAATTATGTTGATGCCCATGTTGGCAGAAATGACAGGAAGTCTGCACGTCGGTCTGGCCGCAGTCGGTTCGGCCATCGGTGTGGGAATCATTGGTATGAAGGCCGCCGAAGCGACCGGACGCAATCCGGGCGCCGCAGGTGCTATCCGTAACCAGGCGATCATCTTCGCTGCGTTGGCGGAAGGCGTGGTCTTCTTCGCCATCTTCCTCGTCAGGTAATCTTGCGGGCGCGGAGTCGGAAGGCTCCGCGCCCTGCAACTTTTCGAGAAATATTTTATGAATTTGGATTTTGTTCTGGCGGCCGCCGCGCCCGCTGCTGCGACGGGGAATCCGGTCGCGGACCTCGCCACGCAGTTCGGTGTGACGTGGCAGTTGCTCATCTCGCAGATCATCCTTTTCGTTATCGTGGCGCTGGCTTTGAAGAAATTCGCCTACGGCCCGATCCTGAAAGTGCTTGAAGAGCGCCGCCAGACCATCGCGCAGAGCCTCGCCAACGCCGAGAAGATCAAGCAGGAACTCGCCAGCGCGCAGGCCAAGGCGCAGGAGATTTTGACCCAGGCCAATGCTTTGGCGAACAAGCAGATCGAAGAAGCCCGCGCCGTCGCCGCCAAAGTTCAGGAGTCGGAAACGCAGAAGGCCATTGCCACCGCGAACCAGATCGTGGCCAAGGCCAAGGAAGCCAGCGAAGCCGAACTCGGCCGCATGAAAATGGAACTCCGCAAGGAACTCGTCCGGCTCGTCGCGGAAACCACGGCCAAGGTCAGCGGCAAAGTCCTGACGCTCGACGACCAGAAACGTCTGGCGGATGAAACGACGAAGCAGTTGGCCGCGTAATTGTTCTCAGCCGTAGATCTCGAATGAAGATTAACAAGCAAGCCCGGCGGGACGCGAAGGACCTCTTTCGCGCCACGCAGGTCAACGGCCTGTTGGACGAGAACAAGGCGCGTCAGGTTGTTGATGCCGTGCTGGCCGGCAAGCCTCGCGGCTACATCGGCATTCTCTCGCACTTTCAGCGCCTGCTGAAACTCGACATCGCCCGCCGCGCCGCCCGTGTTGAGAGCGTCATCGCGCTGGACGACGCACAGCAGAGCAGT
>JBBQYK010000191.1:0-9996 GCA_038208765.1 Verrucomicrobiota bacterium | reverse complement strand
GGACTGGGTGCCGCTGGCGGCGAGGCGCGCTTCGATGGTTTTGATTTCCCCGGCGAGTTCGTCGTGGCGCTGCTGGCGCGCGGCGCGCTCCTCGTCCGTCTTCGGCGCATTCTTGCGCGAGCGCGGCGAGATTTCGGCGCGTTCGGTTTCCTTGTCGCCGAGATCGCGGATGTCGCGGAGCACGGCGGACGCGGCGAGTTCGGAGAGCGAGCCGTGGACTTGCGCGAGCTGCCAGGCCGTGGTCTCGCCGACTTCGGGAATGGCCAGCGCGTGCAGCCAGCGGTGCAGGGGTGCCTGCTTCGCACGTTCCAAGGCTTCGATGACCTTCGTCGCGTTCTTCTCGCCGAAGGTGCGCGGTTCGTCATCAGTGCCGAGGTTTAGTTTGCCGAGTTGCTCGACGTTGAGGTTGAAGAGATCTAGCGGCTCGTTCACCAATCCGCGTTCGACGAGCTTCTCGGCGACGATGCCGCCGAGGGATTCAATGTCCAGGTTCTTGCGCTGGGCGAAGTATTCCACGCGGCGCATTTTCTGCGCGGGACAGCCGGCCACATTCTGGCAGCGCCACGCCACCTCCGCCTCGCCATCGGCAATTTTCTCCCGCGCCACCGGGCCGCCGCACGCGGGACACTTGCCGCCGACATGCGCGAACAAATCAAACTCCTGCGCGCCCGGCGGACGCTTGCTCTTTACGGCTTCAAGCACTTCGGGAATGACCATGCCGGCCTTGCGGATGACCACGGTGTCGCCGATGCGGATGTCCTTGCGGCGGATTTCGTCTTCGTTGTGCAGGGTAGCGCGCGAGACGGTGGAGCCTTGCACGAAGACGGGTTCCAATTCCGCCACGGGCGTGAGCACGCCGGTGCGGCCGACTTGCACGGTGATGTCGCGGAGCAACGTCTCGGCGGGCGTGATCCACGGGATGGGTTTGTGGACAATGGCGTGGCCGGGCGCGCGGGTCCTGTACGGAATGCGTTGCGCGTCAGCGAGGCGATTCACTTTGAGCACGATGCCGTCAATTTCGTAGGGCAACTGGCGGCGCAAGTCGCGCGTCTCGTCGTAGCCGCAGACGACTTCCTTGCGGTAAATGGCCACCACCTCCTCGATGCTGTCGCAGACCCAGTGGCGTTGCGTCGGCAGGCCGAAGCGTGCGAGCACCTTCAGCATTTCATCGTGCGTCTCGAACTCAATGCCTTCGCACGTGCCGACGGCGTAGAACACGGCGCTGATGCGCCGCTGGGCGACGAGCTTCGGGTCGAGTTGTTTGAGCGCGCCAGCGGCGGCGTTGCGGGCATTGGGAAAAGCTTTCTCGCCAGCGGCGACGAGCTTTGCATTCACGGCGTCGAAATCCTTCGTGGCGATGTAAGCCTCGCCGCGTACTTCGAGCAGAGCAGGGGGATTCTTCAAATGCAGCTCCAGCGGAAGGGCGCGCACGGTGCGGAGATTGGCGGTGATGTCGTCGCCCATTTGTCCGTCGCCGCGCGTGACGGCGAGCGCGAGTTTGCCGTGGCGGTAGTGAACGCTCAAGGAGACGCCGTCCACCTTCGGCTCCAGCGCGTATTCCACACGGTCACGGCCGAGTTGTTTGCGGATGTTCACGTCCCACGCGAGCAATTGTGCGAGCGTGTTCTCGTCCTGCTCGCGGTTGCGTTGGTCGCGGTCGGGTTGTTCCTCCTTGGTCGGATGTTCTGCGCCCTCGATTTTTTCCAGCGAAAGCATCGGCTGCAAATGCGCCACCCGCGCGAAGCCTTCAGTGGTCGCGTCGCCGACGCGCTGCGTGGGGGAAGTGGGCGTGACGAGTTCGGGGAACTGTTTCTCTAAATCCACTAGTTCCTGATACAGCCGGTCGTAATTAAAATCGCTCAACGCGGGCCGCGCCTCGACGTAGTAGGCGTGATCGTGGCGGCGAATTTCCTCGGCCAGTTCGGCGTGACGTTTCTGCGCGGCGGCGTGTGTCATCGGTCGTGTTGTTGTTCTGTGCGGACGCTGGAGGAATTTGGCGGGGCGATCAAATCAAAGTCGGGGACTGAACTCGGACGAAGCGCATCTTGACACGGTTCTTCCAAGTTGGTGTCCGGAGGCATTTTTAGCCGCGTAGCGGCTCCGGAAATTAGCCAGACACGGAGTGTCTGGTTTCACGCCGGACCAGGCAGGCGTCCTGGAAGGACGCTGGATTCCACCGTCCCGCCGGGACGGAAATGCTGCTCCCGGTCCACCCGGCACCTTGCGCCGGGCTAATTTCCTCGGTCGCTTCGCGACTGCGCCCTCCTCGGGCCATTTCAAGGCGCACTCATCTGGCGAGTTGGTTGCACCGAAACCTTGAGCCATTACCACACCGACTTTATCCTCCGCCCCATGCCGGATGCGCCAATCCTGACCAAGCTGACCTGGACCTCGCCCAAGTTGCGGATGAGGGTGCTCTTCAGCGCGTTCCTTCTCGCCTTCACCTGCTACGGATTTTTCACCTGGGTGCTGTGGCCGGTGCAGGTGTTGGGCGACAGCATGTTGCCGAATTACCACAGCGGCGAGCGCCACTTCGTCAACAAGCTCGCGTATCGTTCTGCGAAGCCGCAGCGCGGGGATGTCGTCGCGCTCTACGCGCCGAACGGCGATGTGTATCTCAAGCGCGTGCTCGGGCTGCCGGGCGAGACGGTGTCGTTCACCAACGGCGGCCTCGCCATCGACGGACGGGAATTGAAGGAGCCATACGTGGACACGAAAATCATCCCGCGTGAAGAGCGTGAGGACGAAGAAGGGAAACTCGGCCCCGCTGACTATTACGTGATCGGCGACAACCGCGCGACCTCGGTGCGCGGGAAGGTTCCGAAGCAGGATATCATCGGCAAGGTGGTGTTTAGCAAAAGAGTTGAGAGATGAAGGTTGAGAGTTGAGAGGCGGACGAACCAGCCACTTTCAACTTTCAACTTTCAATCTGAAATACGCCTTCGTGTTCTCGTGAACTTCGTTGCTCGCGAGAATTTCCGCCGCCGTCCACCACTTGAACTCGTCGTGCTGATCATCCGCCTGCGCGTTGGCTCCGGCGGGCCACGCGGTTTCCATGCCGAGCACGACGTAGTGGGTGCTCACGCCGGGAGCACCGAGGAAATTGTCCGGGTAAAGATGATCGAACGCGCCGAGCAGTTTGGCCTGTGAAATGCCCACGCCGAGTTCGCGCTGAGAAATTCTAAGGAGCGCCTCGGCCACGCGCTCGTTTTTGCGGATGCGTCCGCCGGGGACGAACCACATTCCTTGCGCGGGGCGGTTGGTGCGGCGGCCGAGCAGGATTTCGCCCGTCGCGTTGCGCAGGATGAGATCGATGGACACCAGCGGCGTGGCATCGACGATGCGCAGAAAATCCGAGTCGTTCAGCATGTCGGAGAAGTTGGAGTCCAAGCTTCCGCTTGTTCCGCACGCGGCCCGCTCACTTCGCCGCGAATTTGAACACCGTCGTCGTCCGGTAAGTCTGCCCGGGCCGCAAGACCACGGAGGGAAACGACGGCTGATTGATCGCGTCAGGGAAATGCTGCGTCTCCAGACAGAAGCCGCCGAACTTCACGACCGGCTTTCCGTCGTGGGTGATTTCCTTGCCGAGACCGATGCCGTTGTAGAGCTGAATGCCCGGTTCGGTGGTGAGCACTTCGAGCACGCGACCGCTGGTGGGTTCGTAGGCGCGCGCCGCGAGCGCGAGCTTTCCACCGCCGCTGTTCAACACGAAGTTGTGATCGTAGCCGCCCGGAAATTTTTTCAACTGCTCGATGTCGCGGCCCATGGTCTTCGCCGTGGTGAAGTCGAGGGCAGTGCCTTTGACGGGTGCAAGTTCGCCGGTGGGGATGAGCGTGTCGTCCGTCTTCGTGTAGCGCGCGGCGTGAATCGTCATCTCGGTGCCGAGCGTGTCGCCGTGGCCGGCGAGATTGAAGTAACTGTGGTTCGTGAGATTCACCGGCGTCGCTTTGTCGGTAATGGCGCGATACTCGGTGTGAAGCTCGTTGTCGTCGTTGAGCGTGTAAATGACCGTGACGTCGAGCGTGCCGGGATAACCTTCCTCGCCATCCTTGCTGACGTAATGAAACTCGATGGCCTGCGCGTGTTCCGTCGCGGGCAGCGGCTTGGCGGCCCACACCACTTTGTCGAAACCTTTCTTGCCGCCGTGCAGATGATTCGGGCCGTTGTTGATGGCGAGCGAATACTCCTTGCCGTCGAGCGTGAACTTTCCCTTGGCGATGCGGTTGGCGACGCGCCCGGCAATCGCGCCGAAGAACGGATGGCCCTTCTGATATGGCGCGAGTGAATCAAACCCGAGCGCGATGTGGCCGAGTTTGCCGTTGCGATCCGCCGTCTGGATGTCGGTGATGATGAGTCCGTAGTTCGTGACCTTGACGACGGTGCCCTTGCGGTTGGTGAGGGTGAAAAGTTTCACGGCCTGCCCGTCGGCCTGGCCCCAGTCTTGTTCGGATAAACGTGTCATCGGTGCGTGGGTGGTGTGATCCGTGGCGCAGCCGGCACTGAACATCAGCGCGGCGGCCACGATGAATTGGGTCGTGAAAAAGGAAAGACGGCGCCAGCGGGTTGTTTTCATCGATGCTGTTTCTTAGCGGGCCGGAGGGCGGGGGCGCAACGGCGAAGTTCCGGTCCGCCCCTACTTCTTCTTCGGCTGCATCTTAGCCAGTTGTTTTTCAAACGTGGCCAACTGCTCCGCGCTCAGGACGGGTTTGATTTTCGCATACGTCGCCTGGCGCAACTCGTTCACTTTTGTTTTCCGTGCGTTCAGATCCACGGAGGAGTCCGCGTCGAGCTTGGCAATCTCCTTGCCCTCATCCTCCAGCATCACCAGGACTTTCTTTTGTTGCTCGGCAGTGAGCGACAGATCCTTGGTCCATTTCTTCAGGCGCAGTTCGTTCATGACGGACTGTGCATCGCGCTCCGCAGCCGGAGCCACGGACGGGAGAAGCAAGCAGGCCGAGACGATGATGAATGTGAGCCAGCGGAGCGAGTGGTGAAATTTCATGAGGAGATTCTGCATAAATTCGAGGCCGACGCCAGTGCGATTCTGAGGGCGGCTGGAATGCGGAGAAGAGGGAGAAAATTGGAGCGAGCGAAGGGATTCGAACCCTCGACACTCACGTTGGCAACGTGATGCTCTACCAGGCTGAGCTACGCTCGCTTCCAAAAGCGGCGCGAAATTAGAAGAACCGTTCCGCTTTGCAAGTTCTCTTTTTATCCCGAGTGATTTTTGGGTCATTGGAACGCGCGCTCTGGAATAAGGAACCTCGCCGGGCTTGGAAGCTGCGGGTGCGATGGCCTCGGTAGTTTGCCGGGCTGGCTTCGCTTCTTCTTACCGCAGAAACCCGCCGTGTGAATTTTGCCTGGAACCGTTTTCCCAGTTGCCAAAGTCTGACGGACGTGATTCCTTGTCCCACTTCTGAAACAACCCATGACGGACAAACTGTATTTTGGCGCGACGACGGCGGCGCGTTTGAACAAACAACCCAACACCTTTATGTCAATCCTACCCCTCAAACAGCTTCGGATGGCCCTGGCCCTCGGACTCGTGCTGTGCGGCGCAATCCTCCCGGCTCGGGCGCAAGTCGATCCCCCTTTCATCCTCGTCGGATTGACGAATCAATTTTGGAAGTACGACCAGTCCGCTGCCAACCTAGGTACGGAATGGCGGGCCATCGGCTACAATGACGCGGCTTGGCCGTCCGGTCGGGGCCTCCTTGCCTTCGAGAATCAGGCCGTCATCAATCCGCTCACCAATACGATCCTGAGCTTGTCTAATGGCCCCGCGCGCGTCATTACCTATTACTTCCGGAGCCACTTTACCTTCACCAACGACCCGACCCTCGTCAGCGTCATCTCCAGTAACTACGTTGATGACGGCATGGTGGTTTATTTGAATGGCGTGGAAGCGTTCCGTTATAACATGCCGGTCGGAGCCATCACTTCTGCCACCTTGGCGCCCGTCGCGAATCCGGCTGGGGAAGGTGTCCCGATTGTCAGCAATCTTCCGCCCAGCCTGCTGGTGCAGGGGGACAATGTGCTGGCAGTCGAGGTCCATCAAAACAGCCCCGCCAGCAGCGACGTAGTCTTTGGCATGGCACTCATTGGTCGTCCGGTGCCGCCGACTTTGCTCTCCATCACCTCCCAGCCCCAGAGTGTGACCACGGTCGAGACCCAGCCGACCACGTTCACCGTGGGCGTGCAGGGACAGCCCGCCTTCTTCCAATGGTATCGGGACAACGTCGCCATCCCCAATGCTAGGACCAACCCGCTCGTCATCCCCATTACCACCACCAACGACGCGGGCAGCTACTATCTCGTGGCCACCAACGCCATCAGCAGCGTGACCAGTTCTGTGGCCGTGCTGACAGTTCTGGTCGATACGAACGGCCCAGTGATCCTTGAGGCGGATGGCACGACCTCCCTGACGAACATCCTGATTTCCTTTACCGAACAGATCAACGCGACGAATGGGACCAACATCGCAAACTTCGCGGTCAATAACACCTTGGGTGGTTCGCTCACAATCATTCGGGCAACTTTGGTCAATGGCACGAATGTGCTGCTGCACACGTCCGCACGAACGGCGGGGCAGAATTACCTCGTGGTGGTCAACAATCTCCGGGACATCTCGCCGCGGGCGAACCTGATCACGCCCAACAGCCGTTTCCCGGTGCGCAGTCTGGTCCCGATTCTCTCCATCAACGGATCAATTTGGCGCTTTTACGATCCATTTCCCCCGTTTGATGTACCCGATTTGGGCACGGCTTGGAAAGAATTCACCTACAGCGAAGGTGCCAACGTGTGGGCTAACGGCAGTGGTATTTTCTACAACGGGCAGGATGAGAGTGATGTGCCGGGCACGATTGGGACGGCGCTCTCTCAGACCGACACGATTACCACGTATTTCCGCACTGGATTTGGAATTCAAGCCAGCGCCGGCGGATTGCGCCTTCTGCTTACGCACGTCATTGACGACGGCGGCATCGTTTATTTGAACGGCACGGAAGTGCTGCGCGTGAATCTTCCCCCCGGCACCGTGAACTACGAGACTCCCGCCACCGTGGCCGTGGATCCGGTGCCCCTCGTGGGTCCGCTGACCATCCCCTTGGCTTCATTGCGGCAAGGCAGCAACGTGGTGGCGGTGGAACTGCACCAACGCGTGGCCGTGGATATTGACAAAGTTTTCGGCCTGCAAATTGACGCCGCAGTTCAATCGTTTGTCGTCGGCCCGGTGGTCATCACGGGTGGAGCCGAGGATGTCACGGTCGTCGAGGGCAACAGCGCTACTTTCACCGTGGTGCAGGCCGGCGGGCAGACCTTCCAGTGGCAGTCAAACAACGTGAACATCGTGGGCGCGACGAATGCGAGTTACACCATTCCGATTGTCAGGACCAACATGCAGGGTTCCATGTTCCGGGCGGGCGTTAGCAACGTCACCAGCGGCTTGGTCTTCTCCACCAACGGCACCCTTCGCGTGGTGACTGACACCAATTCGCCGGTGCTTTTGTCCGGATTGCTGATTTCCAGCAACAACACCATTATCCTCAGCTTTAGTGAGCCAATGGCGCCCGCGGGAGCCAACACCATCGCCAACTACAGCGTGACCAACGCGGGTGGCCCGTCCGCCGTCGTCACCGGTGCGGTTTTGACCAATGGAACCAATGTCATCCTCTCCTTTGGCGGGCCTCTGGCCGGGCGCTACACGGTGGTGGTTAACAACCTCACGGACGCGGCCAGCACTCCCAACCCGCTGGCCCCCAACAGCGCGGTCACGGTGGGAGCTGACTACGTGGTCGCGATGGACAGCAAATGGAAATACTTGCAGATCAACACCAATGACACCGTGCAATCCACGTTCATGGGCGTGGCTTACGATGATTCGAGCTGGCAGGGGCCGAGCAACGCTTTGTTGTATGTGGAAGGTTCTGCTTTGCCGGGACCGAAGAATACCTTGCTCTCGCTGACCGATAGCGGCGGCAACAGAATTAACACCTACTACTTCCGTCAGGCTTTGTACGCGCCTGTTTCAGCCACCAATGTCACCCTGCGCCTCAGTCACATCATTGATGACGGAATGGTGCTCCATTTGAACGGCGTGCCCATCTACCGGTTCAACATGGCCGCCGGTGTGCCCACCGCCGCCACCCAAGCCACCGCACCTGCGGTGGATAATGCCGTGTTGGTCGGGCCGATTACCGTGACGCTGACCAATTTCATTGCGGGGACGAATATCTTCGCCGTCGAAGTTCACCAGAACGGCGGGGCGAGTTCGGACATCGTCATGGGTGTGGAACTCAACCTCTCCGTACCCTCGGTTGTCCTCACCAACAGTGGTGTGTGCGTGCCTGTGCAGATCAGTGTCCAGCCGCAAAGCCGGACGAATGCCGTGGGCACGACCGCGAGCTTCAGCGTGACCCCCTCGGGTTCCGGCCCGGTGTTCTACCAATGGCGCCGCAGCAACACGAACTTGGTGAGCGCCACGAACAGCACCTACTCCATCACCAACGTGCAATTGACCCACGCGGGCACTTACTCCGTGTTCCTCTCCAACTTGTGCGGAACCGTCCTGAGCAGCACTGCTGTGCTCACGGTCACAAATTCCGTGAGCTGCTTTGCCATCAGCTATACTAACAACCTGCGCCTGACCAACAGCGTCACCGTCTCGCATCCCACGACGAACTCCTCCACCATCATCCTGTCGTGGGCGAATCCGGCCACGAATTCATGTGGCAGCAACGCCGCCATTGTCCTTCAGCGCGCTCTGACCCTCGGCACGGGCAGCCCGGTGCCCGGCACCGTCTGGAGTAACATCTTCACCAACGTTTTTGGCTCCGCGCGGGTCACTAACTCGGTCACGAATAGCAGCCAGGCCTTTTACCGGCTGCGAGTGCTTTAATCCGCTTTAAGTTCATCAAAGAGGCCGGGCGTAAGCCCGGCCTTTTTGCTGTCGCTGCGTGAGCGTCGCACACCTTGCGTGAGGTTCACTCCGTGACTGGTTTGGGAGGCTGCCAACTCTCTGCAATTGCCCGCTCATGTCCGTGGCACCGGCAGTGCTACGGAACCTTGAATGCTGTTGACACCAACGGCGTAAAACATAAAGTGCGCGGGCTGTTACCCAAAACAATTGCAGAAAAATTATGACACACATTCGTAAATCCAAATCGGCGGGCTTCACGCTCATTGAGTTGCTCGTCGTGATCGCCATCATCGCCATTCTGGCCAGCCTCCTCTTGCCGGCTCTCGCCCGTGCCAAGGCCAAGGCCCAGCGCATCGCTTGCGTCAACAATCTGAAACAGGTCGGACTGTCCCATCGTTTGTATTCGAACGATAATGGCGACAAATACACCTTTGACGTCGCGGTGGCGAACGGTGGGTCGAAGGACGGCACGGCGGTGCAGATCTACCGCAGCTTGTCGAATGAACTGGTGACTCCCAAAATCTTGGTGTGCAACAGCGATGGTAACAAGACACGCGCCAATGACTTCCTCGGCGCTGCCACCAGTTTTGGTCTTCAAACTCCCCCGGAACTCGGCTTGAGCTACTTCGCTGGCATTGATGCGGCCGAGGATAAACCCCAGACCATTCTTTCGGGTGATCGCAATGTGACCGGTGCTGGAATCGGTGCGGCAGGGGCGATGGCGGCATCGGCCGGCTGGAATGCCACGACTGGCAACACCGATCCCAACTGGGCCAACTCCATCCATAATCAAGCCGGCAACCTCGGTCTCGGTGATGGCAGCGTTCAGCAAATAACGGTGCTGGGTTTGCGTAAGCAGATTTCCAATGGTGCTGACGCCAACAACAACAAAGTTCGCTTCGTCTATCCTTGATTCGGCGAGATTTCAGTTCTTAACCGCAAAGGCACCCGCAAGGGTGCCTTTCTTTTTTATTCCCGGACGGAGTGAAATATTTTTGAGAGTTTTTCCGGGACGACGATTGACAAGGCCCGCACCCCACCGCAGTATTTCCCACGAAACCCAACACATTTGTTATGAC
>JBBQYK010000190.1:0-10066 GCA_038208765.1 Verrucomicrobiota bacterium | reverse complement strand
CCTACGTCTGGCAGTGGCCGTCACGGTTCGCCGTCTTCGTGGTGGGCAAGCTGCGGCTCAATCACCGGATGAACGATGACATGGTAGCGCGGAATACTTGCAAGGCGCTGGCGGTGTCAGCAGGGCTGGTCTGGAATTTTTGCTGGTACAAATTTTTGGTGTACGCCGACTGAGCTTCCATCAACCAAGGTGCTTCCGCTCGCGCTGCGAGCGAAAGTGGCCACCGATTCGACTCACAGCGCGAGGCTTTCCATCCGCGTTGAAAAGAAAATAGCCGCGCCTTCACGGGCGCGGCTACGAAATCAACGCTTCGTTCAGGCGATGAAGCTGTAGTCGTACGGCTTGCGCATCTCGCGCACGAGCCACTTGTTGGCTTCCTTCGCATTGTCTCCGGTGAATTCTTCCTTCGCGGGATTCCACTTGAGCGCCTGGTTCATGCGCACGGAAATCACGCCGAGATGCGCGACACTGATCGAGCGATGGCCGATTTCCACGTCGCAGATTGGGTCTTTACGGCTGCGCATGGACTCAAAGAAATTCCCCATGTGACTGCCGCTCTTGTAGAGCTTGATCGCGTTTTCGGGCAGCGGCGTCTGCAAGAGTTCGTCGTTGCTCGCCTTGATCGAACCGCGGGACACGAAAATCCAGCCGTCCGGACCGATGAATTGCACGCCGTTCGGCGTCTTGGTTTTGTCCCCGACCACGTTGCGGTCCGTGCCGGTGTTGTCGTCCACGATGCTCATGGTCACGCCGTTCGCATACTTCATGTCCACGCGGTATTTCGAGGCGGCGGTGTAGCCGCCTGGTTTCATCTCGCGCAAGGACTTGCCATCGATCTCCACCGGGCCGCTGCGCTCGGTGCCGTTGCCCCACTGCGCGATGTCGTTGTGGTGCGCGCCCCAGTCGGTCATCTGGCCGCCGCTGAACTGATACCACCAGCGGAAGTTCCAGTGCGCGTTATTGCCGTTGTAAGGAACCTTCGGCGTCGGGCCGAGGTAGTAATCCCAGTCGAATCCCTCCGGCACCGGCTTCTCGGCGAACGGGCCGTCGTTCGGGCCGGTGGGCAGGCCCACGACGATGTGCTGCAACTTGCCGATGCGCCCGTTGCGCACGAGTTCGCAGGCCACGCGGAAATTCCGGTCGCTGCGCTGCTGGCTGCCGACCTGGAGAATGCGCTTCTCGTCGCGAATGGTTTTCACGAGCCGCTTGCCTTCATCAATGGTGAGCGTGAGCGGCTTCTCGCTGTAAATGTCCTTGCCGGTCTTCGCCGCCATCATGTTGATGAGCGTGTGCCAGTGATCGGGCGTGCCGGTGATGACGGCGTGAATGTCGTCGCGCTCGAGGAGCTTGCGGAAATCTTTGTACTTCTGCGGCGCTTTGCCGTCCTTGGTGAACTGCTTCGCAGCCTTCTCCGCCTGGCTGTCGTCCACATCGCAGACGGCGAGGACGTTCGCCTGCCCGGCGGCTCCGGCGCAATCGCCGCGCCCCTGCCCGCCGCAGCCAATCAGCGCAATGCCGGGGCGATCATTCGGCCCGAGCGGTTTCGGCGTGGCGGCATGGGCTTCTTCAAGTTCGAGAAACCATCCCGGCACGCCCGTGGCGGCGGTGATGGCGGCGGCGGTCTTGAGAAAACGGCGGCGATGGATTTGGAAAGGCTTTGGTGTCATGCGCGTGATTGCACTCCTGAGCCGCAGGCGGGGTCAAGAAATAATCCTGCGGTCACTCCCTTTCACGCGGCAGCGATGCGACGTATTTCTTCCACAGCTCCAGTTCGACGTATTGCTCGAAGAACTTGCCGGGGCGCAATTCGGTCAGGCCGACCATGAGCCACTTGCGATCGGATTTATCGTCGAGCCGGGCGTCGAGTTTCGCGGAAACAATCATGATGGGAGCGAACGGATCGTCAGGAAGTTTTTCATACCAGCCGAGATTCTGGAACCGGCGCAGATACCACGGCAGCGGCCAGTAATCCCCTTCCGGTGCAATCACTTTCACGACGCTGGAGAATCCCGCCGGAGCCACCCGGGCAATGGATTCCGTGCGCTGCACGAGGTTCAGGAGGTCGGGCACGGTCTGCGCATAGACGTAAGGATTTCGGCGGTCGGCGGCATAAAAGAAATTCGCGCGCACACTCTGCCAGGTGAGTTGCGCCGTCAGGGCGAGCAGAGCGACGGTGAGAACAATTCTCAGCGGACGCGCCCGGAAAAATTCCACCAGCGCCGCCGCGCCCACGCCCGCGAGCAGAATCATGCCGAGGTAAAAGTTCAGCAGGCACCACGGCGTCTTGTAGGAAATGGCCGAGTAGATCGCCGTGAGAATAATCGTGAAGAGTGCGAGGAACCGGTGCAGCGGCGATTGCTTCACCAGCGACACGACCGTGCCGAGCGCCGCGAGCAGGAGAATCACTCCTTCACTCCACACCGGGCTTTTCGCCGGATGAAACCACGCCAGTCGCTCCAGATAAAAACTCCACGGATGGATGTGCGGTGAATGTCCGCCCGCGCGTTTGAGCCACGGCAGGTAAGTGCGGATGGAATCCAGCGGCCCAGCCCAGTTGGTGAAGAAGGAACTGAACAGCGCGAGCCAGATGACGGACGCGGTACCCAAGGCCAGCGCGACGTGTTTCCAGTTCCAGAAAGCGAGCAGACTCTGAACTCGCTGCGCCTTTGGTAACGTCCACCAGAGCGTGATGATTCCAGCCAACCCCATCGCAGCGAACGTGAGGACGAAGGTTTCTTTCGTCGTGACCATCAGTCCCAGACCAATGCCTGCCACCAAAGCCCAGCGGGCCAACCGCGTTTGTGCGTATCTCCATCCGGCCCCGAGTGTCAGTGCGGTGAAGAAGACCAGCAGCATTTCGTGGATGAAATAGCGGCTGTAGAAAACCAGCGCGGGCGAGACGGCGGTGAACAGCGCGGCCCACAGGATGGCGTTCCGTCCCAAACCATCCCAGAAGAGCAGCAGCAGAATCAGCAGCCCGACTCCGCACACCAGCGGTGCGAGGCGCAGCCGCGCGTCGTTGAAATCATCCGCGCTGCGCGCACCGCTCAACCACAGCAGCGGCAGCGTGGCGTAGTGGAGTGTCGGCCCGTGGTATTCGTCGGGGTCGTAGCGGTAGCGGCCGTGCTCCGAGAGTTCGGCAATCTTGATGGCGTTGACCGCCTCGTCGTTGTGCAGCGGGCGCGTGTCAAGTTTCGGCACGCGCAGCGCGAGCGCGACCGCCAGCACGAGCAGCAGAGCGAAGGCAGTCCAGCGATTCACGGTGTGGATTTTTTAACCACGGAAGACACCGAAGACACGGAAACAAATTTCCCGGAACTCCGAGCCGCGCGATGCTCTGCTGAGTCAAAGTTGATCGAGACTGGCATGGCTCCAAAAACGAACGCGCGGACTTGGTAGTCCGCGCTTCGTTTCATTCCGTGTCTTCGGTGTCTTCCGTGGTGGATGATTTCACTTCGCCGGCAGCGCGTACACTTCGATTTCCTGCCAGCAGTTGAGCGCGCTCAGGCTGCCGCCCTTGCTGTAGCCGCGCACGTAGCGGGCCTTCACGCCTTTGGCCGCCACGACCTTGCCGTAGTGCAGTTCAAAGTATTCGCGGTCGGTGCCCACGCCGAGGCCGGAGGAATTGTCCATGTCGTTGTTGAACAGCGTCGTCACGCCCGTCTTGAACTCAGCGTCATCGGACACTTGGAGAATGATGTCGTGCATGGCCTGCACGTAACGATGGTCATGCCACATGGCGATGGCGTGCATCTCGTGGCTCTTGCCGAGATCGACCTGCGCCCATTGCGTGCCCTTCTTGAATTCCACGGCGTCCTCGTCGAACGCCTCGCGCTTGCCATCGGTGATCTGGTTCAACTCGCCGAGGAAGGGCGGCACGCTGCTGGTCACGGTCTTGCCGGCGGCGACGTTTACCACGCCCTTGGGCACGGGCGGCGTGGGCGGAGCTTTGGTCGGCGGCGGCTCGACGTTCGGGCCGACCGGCAGATCTTCCGGCGTGCCTTTGAGGGTGTGGGCGGGCAGGTTCAGCTTGAGCGGCTCGGTGGCGGCGGCGTCCGCCGCGCCCACCGAGGAGGCACCGAGCACAGCCGTGAACGCCACGGTCAGCAGCAACATTCGTAAATCATTTTTCATAAAACTCATTTCGTGCAGAAGTATTCGAGCCGGAAACTGGCAGATTCTACGTCCTGATTTCAAAGCAAATAACTTCCCACGCTGCGGCCCGCACTGACGCGGCGGTCTTCGATGCAGTGCCATCTATCGGCGGCGCCCTTGGAACCACCACACCACGGTCAGACCCACGACGCCGCCCACCGTGTCAATCAGCACGTCCAGCCCCGCACCGCTGCGGTTCGGCACGAACGACTGATGCCACTCGTCCGTCGCCGCGTAGAGCACGGCGGCCAGCAGCGCCGTTCCCGCCACGCGCCACGACCACGGGCGCGCGTCGCCCCGCACCGGACGGCGCAAGGCCCGCCACCAGAGCCAGGCGAGGATCGCGTACTCGAGAACATGCGCCGACTTGCGCACGACCCAGCGCACGGCCTCGATTCCTTCCGCCGAAATTTCCGGCCACGCCCAGCGCAGGAACGGCTCCAGAAACCGCGAGGTGCGCTGCGTGGACTGCGCATCGGCGGACGCGCTGAAAATTACCGCCATCCAGATCAGCAGCGGCAACCAGTAACGGAGAAAAGAAGCCATGACCGGCGCGAGCAAAGCAGCGGCGGCGCGCGGGCGGCAATCAATTCCTTCTTGGCAACGAGAGACTGGAAAGCCTCTCAACCGGGCGGGTGGAAAACCGGCGTTACCCCCAACAACGTGCGGCCGGTTGGCCACCGGCAGGCAAGGCGCGCGCATTTCCACGACGACAGAACTTGCGAATGACTTTCCGATTTAGTGGCCCGCCCAGTTGCCAACTGGCCGCACGCTGGCCGCGAGGGCACCACCCAAACAGTTCGACCGCTCGGTTCAAGAACAGTGTCGAGGGTGTGTTGCTCAAATGGAAAGGAGTTGCGGACAGCCATGTCCGCAGTTTTTCCATGGGATGATTTCGGCCTGATGGCGCATGGAGCCACCACGGCGGACATGGCTGTCCGCCGCTCCGGCGATTTGGGCAACACGCCCTCGAGTCCGCCCCGCAGTGAAGACAGCCCGCCTTCCGGGTTGCTAATCCCCCTTCGCTCTGGCAAGTAATCGCGACTCATGAAAAAAGTGTTTTGGATCCTGTCGCTGATCACGGTGGCCGCGCTGACCGCGTGCAACGTCAAGGTCGCCAGTTCCAGCCGCCGCGCCGGTGTTGATCCGCTCATCGTGCGCGCGCACTTCATCGGCACCGCGCAGCTTTTCGCCAGCCCGGAAACGGCGAAACTGAAGGAGGCTTGGGGCCTTCCCACCGCCGCCACATTGCGCGGCGAAATGATCACCCGCGCCGCCCTCATTCCCTCCTACTGGCTCGGCGCCGCGCTGCCCAAAGGCGCGAGCACGCAGACCAATCTCTTCGCACCCCTGCTCGAAGACGTTCTGGTCAATGAATCGTACGTCGATTGCACGGCGGCTCCTGAGTTCGTGCTCGCGGTGAAAGTGAGCGACGCCCGCGCGCGCGTCTGGCAGACGAATCTCTGGCAGGCGCTCGTGAACTGGAAGCTCGGCCAGCCCGCCGCCGTGCAGGCCGCGACCGCCGCCGGGTTTGAAGTAAAAACCGCCGGAGTGCCGGGCGCGTTCCGCTGCCTCCGTGCGGGCGAATGGATCGTGGTGAGCGCGGGCCACGCCTCGGCGCGTGAGGCGGCGTTGCTGGCGAACATCAAAGCACTCGGACGTCCGGCCAAGCCCACCGGCGCGTGGCTCGACGGCGAGGCCAATCTCGCGCGCTTTGACAGTTGGATGCCGGTGCTGGCGAATCTTGAGAACCTGCCGGTGGCCCGCTTCTCGTTAAGCAACCGCGCCGATTTCGTCCGCACGCACGCCACGCTCACGTTTCCGAAAGCGCACGGCTGGAAGCCCGAGCCGTGGATCATTCCGTCGAATCAAATTCACGATCCGTTGATCAGCTTTCTCGCCGTGCGCGGGGTCGCGCCGCTGTTCGAGGCTTACAAGCCGCTGGCCAGCCTCGGCTTCAAACCGGTGCCGAACCAAGTCATCGGCTGGGGCTACAACTCGCTGCCCTTTCAATTCAACTACGCCGCGCCTTCCCGCAATGTGCCCGAGCAGCTCAAGCCCCTGACCCCGCGTTTCTCCGGCCTCGTCTTTGGCACGCCGCCCGTCAATCACACCGGCGACATCATCTGGGACACCAACGCGCAGCGCGTGCTCTGGCGCGGACTGCCACTGGCCCTGCCGCAGATCGGAAGCTTGCGCGACAACGGCCATGACTTCGTGACGCTGACCTGTTTCCCCCCGTCGTATCCCACGAACAATCCGCCGCCCGGCCTGTATCAAAGTTTGGGCGAACGCAAGGATCTCGTCGCGTTTGATTTTGAAATGACCGCGCCACGCCTGCCGCACTGGCGGCAGTTTTATCAGTTGCAGGAAATCGGGCTGCGCTGTCCGCCCGCCCGCACCAACTCCCCGGTGCAGGCCTGGCTCGTGGAATTTCAAAAATGGCTCGAAGCCCGTCCGCAACTCGGAGAGTCCGTCACCGAACTGCGCTCCACCTCGGCGAGCCAGATGGTCTTCGCGCGCAAATCGCTCACGGGCCTGACGGCGGTGGAGATCGTCACGCTCGGACGCTGGCTCGAATCCACGAACTTTCCCGCCTTTGGCACCGTTCAGCCCCTGTCCACATCACGCACTCCGCCGCCCCGACGGGCCGCCCCTTGATATGCTAAAACTCGGCGTCAACATCGACCACATCGCCACGCTCCGCGAAGCGCGCTATCGCGGCGCGGGCCGCGGAGAACCCGATCCCGTCGCCGCCGCGCGCCTGTGCGAAGACGCGGGCGCGCAGGGCATCACCGCGCATCTGCGTGAGGATCGGCGGCACATCCAGGATCGTGACGTGTCGCAACTGCGCGAAGCGGTTCGCACGCGCCTGAATCTGGAAATGGCCAACGTGCCGGAGATCGTCGCGCTCGCCGAGAAACTTCATCCCGACATCGTCTGCATTGTGCCCGAGCGCCGTGAGGAATTGACCACCGAAGGCGGGCTGGATGCGACCGGACAAACTTCCGCGCTCACCGAAACCTGCCAGCGCATGGCGGCGGCGGGCATTGAAGTCAGCCTGTTCATCACGCCTGATTGGGCGCAGGTCGAGGCGGCCGCAAAGATTGGCAGCCAGTTCATCGAACTGCACACCGGCGCTTTCGCGGAACATTTTCACGACCCGACCGCGCGCGAGCATGAGACCCAGCGGTTGATCGCCGCCGCGCAACTGGCGCATCAACTGGGTTTGAAAGTGAACGCCGGGCACGGGTTGAACTGCGAAAACCTCCCGACCTTATTTCGCGTGCCGCATCTCGTGGAGTTGAACATCGGCCACAGCCTCATCAGCCGCGCCGTGTTCACCGGTCTGGGTGGCGCGGTGGAGGAGATGCTCGGCGTGATGCGCGGCTATCAGAATCTCGGCTGAAGTTTTTGCCTACTTCGACTTCATCACGAACACCGTGTCCCAGTCCGCGCCCGGCGGATTGGTCACCAGCTCCTGGCTGCGGCGGAGGTAAAGCTGCGAAAGATAATCCTCCGGCTGCCAGCGCACGCAGTCCGCGAACGCCGCCAGCCCGTCGTTGAATTGCCGCGCGCGATAATGCGCCACGCCCTCCTCGTAACGAAGCAGCCACGCGGGCGACTGCTCCCCCGCCTCCTTGTCCGCGACCACGGTGAAAACCAGCACCGGCTTTTTCTTGCCCTTCACCTGCACCGAATCCACCGAGCGCAGCGCGAAACGATCCTGCACCAGCGGCACCAGCGTCTCGCCGATCAGGAGGTCGAGTTTGTATTCCTTGGTCAACCCTTCGAGGCGGGAGGCGAGATTCACCGCGTCGCCGATCACGGACACTTCCATTTTCTGCTCCGAACCGAGATTGCCCACGATGACCTCGCCGTGGTTGATGCCGATGCCGAAGGAGAGTTCCGTGATGCCGCGCTGCTTCCAGTTCACATTCAACCGCGCGAGATACTTCCGCATGTCCAGCGCCGTGGCCACCGCGCGCCGCGCGTCCTCCTCCACGCCCGCCGTGATGATGCTCCCCCAGTCCGCCATCACCGCGTCGCCGATGAATTTGTCGAGCCGCCCCTGCTGCGCGAACACGATGCGGACCATGTCATCAAAGTATTCGTTCAACTGTTTGACCAGCAGGCTCGCGTCCGCGCCCTCGGTCAAGGTGGTGAAGCCGCGGATGTCCGAGAACAGAATCGTGACCGGCTTGCGCACGCCGCTCAACGTGTTGAGGTAGGTCTCTGGGTTGTCCAGCAACTCGCGGACAACGTCTTTCGATACGTAGCGTTCCAGCGTGCGGCGGGTGCGGTTCTTCTCTACACGCAACAACACAAAATCGTAAGCGAAGCACGTGAGCGTGCTGGAACTGAAGGCCAGCATCGGGGCGACCGCGAGCAGCATAAAATTCCCGAACCGCATCGCGCCAATGCAGATGAGCACCAACAATCCGGCGCACCCGGCCGCAACCATCAATCTTCGCACCGGACTGCGCACGGCCAGTGCGAGCACAAAGGCCAGCAGGCCCAGTCCGAGAATCAACCCCGCCTCGCCCAGCGCCGTCGTCTCGCGCAAAAACTCGCCGCGCAGCGCGGCGTTCATCGCGTTCAAATGGATTTCCGGTCCGAGCATCTGCCGGCGAAACGGCGTGGCGTGATCGTCGTGCAGGATGTTCGCCGCCGGGCCGATGATGACCGCCTTGCCTTCGAAGAATTTTCCGTTCGCAAAGTTGTTGCTCCAGAACGACGGCAGAAAAATGGAGTAAAGCGGGATGGGCCGGAAGCCGTCGCCCGGCGGAGCCACGTAGCGAAAGAGGTGCGACCGATCGTCGGACCGAAGCTGGTTCGTCGCGCCCAGCCGGCGCAGGCCGAGGCTGCCGATGGATTCCAGCGCGACGCCCGGCGGCAGTCCGCGCTCGCCCGTCACGCGGAACACTGCGCGACGCACCACGTCATCCACGTCGCGATCCGCCACCTCGGTGCCCGTGAAAAAATTGATGAAGCCCACCCGGCGATCCTCCCAAGGCGTATTGGGATTCTGATACGGCACGACCGATTCGGTTGGATAAACGACGGATGTTCCCTCGCCACCCGCCTGTTTGCCACCGGTGAAGTTGGCCCCCACCACCACTTGGTTTTCATAGCGTGTCAGAGCCGCGCGCAACTGGTCATCGCCCTGGCCCGGCGACGCGAAAATGATGTCCAGCATGATCACTTTCGCCCCGGCGTTGCCCAGCCGTTCAATCGCCGCCGCCCAGACCGCGCGCGACCACGGGAAGCTGTTGGTCAGTTCCGCCAGGGTGGGATTCATCGCCGCCTCCTCGGGCGCGATGATGTCGGCGTAGGAGGTTTGATCGATGCCGACAAAAACCAGGCGCGGGTCGGGCGCATATTTCACCGTGCCGCTGTGAATCAAATCCCGGGTGGCGAGTTCCGTGAGCGCCAGCCGCTCGGCCAGCCAAGAGCGTTCGACCGGCAGCCACTGGAGCAACAGCCACGCGCTGGTGCAAAGGGCGCACAACGTCGCGATAATGCGGAAACGTTTGGTGTGCGGCTGCATCGCGGCTGGGATAACGGAAGGCGTCGCGCGGTCGCAAACGAAATTCATTCAGGGACACGAGGCTGGAAAGTCTCGCGCCGTAACGCCGGCTTTCCAGCCGGCAGGTTGGGAGGCTTTCGAGCCTCCCAATGATTTCGCCTCGCCCCACCCAGCCACGTCGCACGCGAAGATTACGCCCCGCGCAAAATCCATTGCACCGCTTGCGGCAGTCCGTCCACCACCACCGCGTTCTTCAGTCCGCCCTTCTGCTCCACCTTTGCGCCGTAGCCGGTGCGGACGAGGAAGGTTTGTTTCACACCGGCGTTCCAGCCGCATTCGAGGTCGATGAGTTTGTCGCCAACCATGTGGCACTGCGCGAGG
>JBBQYK010000189.1:0-10092 GCA_038208765.1 Verrucomicrobiota bacterium | reverse complement strand
GCCACGCCGCCGCTGATGCCGACGACTTTGCTGACCTGGTAGGAGGCGAGCACGCCGGACTGCGACGTCGGCTCAATCGTGTAGCCGTAGGAACGCGTGTAGTTCGGGTTGCTGCCGGAGTTGGCGACTTCGTAGCCGATGATGGTGTCCCAGGTGCCGATCTTGATGTCGATGCCTTTGCCGACGGGGGCGCGCAGCGCGACGTAGCCCTGCTTGAGCGCGACGTCGTTGCCGCCGGCACCGAGGCCGGAGTCGTTGCCGAGACCGGCAGCGTTCGGGCCGAACCAGAGTTCGACTTTGTAGCCGGCGGACCAGGTGCCTTCATCGAGCGGCTTCTCCAACGTGATGTCCACCACGTTGACGTTGAAACCGTCCTGCTTAGCCGGCGTGTTGTAGCTGTAGGGCGGGGGATTGGCGTTGCCGCTGCCCAGCGTCCACTGCGCCGACGTATCGACATAGCCGCTGATGGTGGTGGACGAGAGAGCCGTCAGAAGCTGATTCGGCTTTTCTTCGGCCTGCACCATCGCAGGGAGACTGACCAACCCGACGGCGGCCAGGCCCAATGTCCATTTGTTAACTTTCGTCATTCTGTTCCTCGCTTATTTTTTGGTTTGTTTTGTATGCGTTTTAACGCAGGCAAAAACAGTTTGCCTGTCGCACCGTCTGGTGCAGTGGGGGTTTTCTACGGAGTGTCCAATCCTTTGACAACAAGTATTTTGCCTGCGAATCGCGGGTTTTTACGAGATTCCAAGCTGCGATCCGGTTGATTTTCCCGATGCGAATGTGGTTTCCCGGCCGGGCGACGTTCTGAAACACTCCGGCCACCATGAAACACCTTTTGCTCGCCTTGCTCCTGCTCGTCCTGCCCGGTTCGCGGGCGGACGCGGCGGCGGCGCGGCCCAACATTCTCATCATCCTCGCGGACGACGTGGGGTTCTCGGACCTCGGCTGTTACGGCGGAGAAATTGCCACCCCGAATCTGGATGCGCTCGCGGCGGGCGGGGTGCGCTTCACGCAGTTCTACAACACGGCGCGGTGTTGTCCCACACGCGCGTCGTTGCTCACGGGGTTGCATCCGCATCAGGCGGGCATCGGGCACATGATGGACGATCGCGGGCACGACGGGTATCGCGGCACGTTGAACCGCGAGTGCGTGACCATCGCCGAGGCGCTGAAGCCGGCGGGCTATCGCAATTATGCCGTGGGCAAGTGGCACGTCACGCCCGGCCAGTCGGCGAAGGCGCTGGCCGCAACGAACAACTGGCCGCTCCAGCGCGGCTTTGATCGGTTCTACGGCACGATTCACGGCGCGGGCAGTTACTTCGATCCGAGTTCGCTGACGCGCGACAACCAACTGCTCACCGTGGCGAACGACGCGGAGTATCAGCCCCAGGAATTTTATTACACCGATGCGATTGCGGATCACGCGGTGAAGTTCCTCCGCGAACACACGCGCGATCAAAAGGCGCAACCGTTCTTCCTCTACACCGCCTTCACCGCCGCGCACTGGCCGCTGCACGCGAAAGGATCGGACATTGAAAAATACAGGGGACGCTATGACGGCGGTTACGAACCGGTCCGCGCGGCGCGGCGAGCGAAGATGAAACAGCTCGGCCTGCTCGACGAGAAATGGCCGGAGGTCGCACCCGCCGAGAAGTGGGCCGACGTGAAGGACAAGGCGTTCGAGGCGCGTTGCATGGAAGTGTACGCCGCGCAGCTCGACAGCATGGACCAGGGCATCGGGCGCATCATCGCGGAGTTGAAGGCGCAGGGGCAGTTCGAGAACACACTCATTTTTTATCTGCAAGACAACGGCGCGTGCGCGGAACTGAACGGACGCGGGACGAACTTCACCGCGCGCGGCGACAAGCCTTCACTGCCGCCGATGGCGAAGGACGCGCCGCAGTTCGACAGCACGCCCAAGCAGACGCGCGACGGCTGGCCCGTGCGCGGCGGACTCGGCGTGCGGCCGGGCGGGCCGGACACCTACGTCGCGTACGGACGCGGCTGGGCGCAGGTGAGCAACACGCCGTTCCGCGAATACAAACACTGGACGCACGAGGGCGGCATCAGCACGCCGCTCATCGCGCACTGGCCGGACGGCGTGGCGGCGGCGCGGCTTGGTCGGTGGGAAGCGCAGCCCGGGCAGTTGGTGGACTTGATGGCTACGTGTCTCGACGTGGCGGGCGCAAGGTATCCCGCGGAGTTTCGCGGTGAAAAAATCAAACCGCTCGAAGGCGCGAGCCTGCGTCCGGTCTTCGCGGGAAAATCCATCGAGCGCACCAAGCCGCTGGTCTGGGAACACGAAGGCAACCGCGCCCTTCGCGACGGAAAATGGAAGCTCGTCGCGAAGGAAAACCAGCCGTGGGAACTTTACGACCTCAATCTGGATCGCGGCGAACAGCGCAACCTCGCCGCCGCCGCCCCGGAACGCGTCCAGAAAATGTCCGCCACTTGGGACGCCTGGGCCGCGCGCGCGAACGTGCTGCCGCTCGGGTCGTGGCGCGGGAGGAACAACGCGTCCGGCACGAACTGGAGCCAGACGACGCGCTTCACGCTGAAGGCCGGCGCTCATCTCGACCGCGCGGAAGCGCCGGCCATCGCCGGACGCAGCTTCACCATCACCGCGAAGTTTGACGCAACCACGGCGAAGACCGGCGTGCTGGTGGCGCAAGGCGGCAGCGCGCAGGGCTACGCGCTTTATCTCGCGGACGGCAAACTGCATTTCACCGTCCGTGGGCGCGATGGCATTTCCACCGTAACTCTGAAGGAACCCGTGACCGGGGTTCACACTGTCGTCGCGCGCGTCGATGCGCGAGGGCTGCTTGCGCTCTCCATCGACGGACTGCCTTCATCAAGCAGCACCACGCGCTCCCGCATCACCACCATGCCCACCGACGGGCTCGACGTGGGCGCGGACTCCGGCGGTGCCGTCGGCCCTTACTCGTCGCCGAACAGATTTGCCGGGAAAATTGAATCGCTCACCCTCCAGTTCGACGCCAACTAGAAATTATTTCCGCGCTCTCCGGGCCACGCGGATCCGGCGGTTCCCGCTCCGGCTCACTCGTACTCAGACTTCGCGGGCTTGGCCATCTTCTCCCACTTCTCCCAGCCGGGCAGCGGGTGTTCCTTCATGAGGTCCTCGACCATGTAGAAGTCGGCGCGGTCTTTCGTCGCCGCGCGCACCTTCGCGACCACGGCGGCGGTGACGAGCGGGAGATCGTTGCCGAAGGACTGGCGCACGTAATTGACCGTGCCCGCCACTTCGTCGTCGCTGAGGAAACCGCCGAAGCCCGGCATGGGCGGCACACCTTTGCTCGGGTCAAATTTTTGTCCGCCAATCTCCATCGGCCCCCACAAACCTTTCAGCACGATCTTGATCAGCCGCTCGTCGCTGTTCAGCCACTCGCTCTTGGCCAGCGTGGGATACATGGCGGTCATCCCCTGCCCATTCGGCTGATGACAGGTGCCGCAGTGCGCATCGCGCAGATAGATCGAGCGGCCAAGCTGATAAGATTTCAACTCATCGCCCGCGAGCGCGCGCGTCGGTCCGAAAGTTTTTTCCTCCTCCGTCTTGGGCGCGGCGGCGAATTTGAAGGTGCCGTCGAGCCAGGCCTGCGCGTTGAGATTGCCGGCCAAGGTGAAACCGGAAGTTTTTTGCAGCGCGGCCACGTCGTCCTTCAGCGTGTTTTCGAGAATCTGCTTCGTCACGGGGCCCATCCATTTGTCGAAGGGCAGCTTCATCGCTTCGAGCACGATGCGCGCGCCGTCGGCGTTATCGAGCCAGGACGCGGCGACAATGGCTTCGAGGCGCACGCGCCCGTGTCCGTCGCGCGCGGCTTGCAGGAACAGGTCGGTGGAATTCGGAATCTGGTGCGCGGCGAAACGCAGCACACGCGCGGCGGCGGCGCGGGCCTGCGGCGCGTTGGCTTGGAGGCAGCGTTTCAGCAAACCAACGTCCGGCTTGTTCTGCGCCCACGTCGCCCAGAGCGCTTCGCAGAGATGGTGCTCGTACTTCGGATCCGTTTTGTCGAGCTTCGCGGCCCAGGCTTTCACGGCGGGAATCACGACGCTGGCCGGATGGCTGCGAAGTTCGCGGCGCGTGCGGTAGCGCGTGCGGTATTCGGGCAGCTTCAAGTTCTCCAGCAGTTCCGCAATGCTTGCGCCTTCGACTTTCGCGGGCTTGACCAGCGGACGGCCCGGATACGTGATGCGATAGACGCGGCCGTGATCGCTGTCGCGGTTCGGGTCGCGCGCGTTGTGCTGCATGTGGCCGATGAGGGCGTTATGCCAGTCGATCAAATAGAGCGAGCCATCGGGCGCGAATTCCAGATCGACGGGGCGGAAATTCGGATCGCTCGACGAGAGCAAATCACCGGTGACCTTGCCCGAGAAACCGGAGCCGTCCTCCCACACGTCGTGCATGCTGATGCCGAGGAAACCGATGCTGTTGCAAATCATGAAGTCGCCCTGCGCCTCATCGGGGAAATGGCGCGAGGACACAAACTCCGCGCCCGACGTGGGCCGCGAACGCTTCGGTGCGAATTCCCCGACTTTCTTGATCTCCACGCCGTAGGGCATTTTCGCCGAGAGCGGGAGCGACCAGAAGTTTTCCCCGCTCGAGCCGTCGCTGAGATAATCCTGCTCCCAATAGTCGAACGAGTAGCCCCAAGGATTGTTCACATCCACCTGGTTGTGGCGTTCGAGCCGGAAGTTCTTCGGATCAAAGCGCCACGCGCCACCGTCGTTGCAACGGCGCGGGCCATACGGCGTCTCCACCTGGCTGTGCAGGAAACGGCCTTCCAGCAGATAAAACGCGCCGCTCGCATCCGCGCAGTAGGCCGAGATGGCGTGATGCGTGTCGTGCGTGTCGAAGCCGTGCATGAGAATCTCCATGCGGTCGGCTTTGTCGTCCTTGTCGTCATCCACGAGCAGGCAGAGGTTCGGCTCCTGCGAAAGATAAACGCCCTCCGGCGCCAACTCGAAGCCAATGGGCAGATGCAGTCCACGCGCGAAAATCGTCTGCTTGTCCGCGCGCCCGTCGTTGTCCGTGTCTTCGAGGATGAGCAACTTGTCGTCAGGCCGCTCGGCACCGGGCTTGTAATGCGGATACGTGGGCATCACCGCGACCCAGAGCCGCCCCTTGTCGTCGAACGACATCTGCACCGGATTTTTCATGTCGGGAAATTCCTTCTCCGACGCGAACAGTTCGACCTGATAGCCCTTCATCATCGTGATCTTCTCAATGGCCCTCTTGCCGTCGAGATACTCAATGGGCCGCTTGAAATTCGTCGGCACCGGCGGCAGCACGCGCGTCGTCGAGTCGTCCACGGCGAGACTCTTCGTGGTGCCCTTCGCGACTTCGTGCAGGCGCGCCTCCCGGATCGCCATCAGTTCGCGCGTCTTCGCGACTTCCTCGGGATAATTCTGCGGGCCGTAGGGCGCGTAACGCTGGCCGTGCGTGTGGACGCCGTTCACCAGGTTGTAATCGTTGTTCCAGAAGAAATCTTTCTCCTTCACCGCCGCGTTCACGAGCGCGATGTCGGCTTTCGACCGGCGCATCTGTTTGCCGAACACCCCGTCCGCGAGCATCGCGCCGAGTTCCGCGTAGCCGCCCTCGGTGGGCGCGAAGCCATTGATGGTCAGGGGCGGCAGGCTCTTGTTCGCGTAACGCGCGAGCGTGGAATCAAACAAGTTCACGAAGGTCAGCCCGTGCTTCTTCGCCACCTTCTCCATCGCGGTGGTGTAGAGCGCGAGGTTCGCGTTCTCCGTCTTGCCGTTCGGCAAATCGCGTTTCGCTGACAAATCTTCGAAGGCGATGGGCGACACCAGCACCAGCCGGGGCGCGGCCACGCCGTTGTAAGCCTTGCTCAACGTGTGCTTCACGAACGCCTCCAGTTCCGCCTCGTAATTGTCCACGCGCTCCGGCCCGTCGAACGATTCGTTGTAGCCGAAGAACGCCACGATGGTGTCCGCCTGCAAATGCGTGAGCCACTGATCCGGCGTGGGGAAAAAGCCGATGCCATTGTGCTGCTTCAACTCAGGATGAAACTTCTCCGCGCCCGGAAACGCCCACTGCGATTTGCGCGCCGGATGCGGACGAAACCCCGGCGTGTCCCCCGGCCGCCCCAGGTTGCGCACGATGAGTTGTTGCGCCGGAAAGCGCAGATGCAGCTCCGTCTCCATGCGGCTGTAATACACGTCGCGCTCCGCCAGCCCGTTGCCGAGGAACACCACGCGCTCGCCCGCGGCGGGCGGCGCGACCGCCTGCGACCGCGCCGCAGTCGCCTCGGCTGGCAACACTTTGGGCGCGTGCGGTGAAGTGTCCGGTTTGGCCGCCGGCGCATCCTGGGCCGGCAAATTAAAGATGAACGCGCACGCGCTGAGGACGCCAAGCAATCGAGTGAACATGGGCAAAGTGTGAAGAATCGTGCCGGTTGTGAAAAGAGAAGAATGGGCGCGGGCGTGGCTGCCATCACCCGTCACGCCGGCTTTCCAATTTCGCGTTCTTTCGCGGCCGGTTCACCGCGCGAGGGGAAGCGGCGGCAGCGTGCGCCGCCATTGGAGCAGGGTGGATTTCAATTTGTCGGCGCGCTCGGGCTGCGCATCCGCGAGGTTCTTTGTTTCATTCGGGTCGGCGGGAAGGTCGTAGAGTTCCGCGCCGGTGCCATCGGCGTTCACGAGCAATTTCCATTGTCCATCCAGCAGGGCGAGGTTCGGGCTGCGATCCGGCGGCTTGGGATAGGCAAAACTTTGCTCATTGCGACCGTATTCCCAGAAGATGGGTTTGCTCCGGGTGTGAATTTGGCCGAGGAGCGCGGCGGAAACGTCCTCGCCATCGCTCGCGTAATTCACGGGAAGTTTTGCGCCGGCAATTTTGGCGAAGGTCGGCAGCAAATCCACGGCGGCCAGCACGCTCGTCTCGTCCACGCGCGCGGCGGGGACGTGTCCGGGCCAGCGCGCGATAAACGGGAGGCGCGTGCCGCCTTCGTAGAGACTGAGCTTGCTCCCGCGCAATCCGGTGTTGCGTGCGCCCGCGAACGTCGGCAGCGCACCGTTGTCCGAGGCGAAAATGAGCAGCGTGTTCGTCGGCACGGCGTCCATCAGGCGTCCGATCTGCCGGTCGAGTTCGGCGATGACTTTGGCGAGATTGGCCCGCGCCGCGCCATTGGCCGGCCGGACCCGGCCCGGCACCCACGGCGTGTGCGTGTCATCCAGCCAGAGATTCACCAAGCACGGACGCGCGGCGTTCGTTCTCAAAAAAGCCAGCGTCGCATCCACCATCCAGCGCGTGCGGTCGTGACGGGCGACTTGTTGCGGCTCGCGGTTCGTCCCCCACGGCACCGTCTTGAGGCCGAGGGGCGCGCACGGCTCGGGGCTTTCGTACGTACCGAGGCCGAGATCGTAACCGTAGGCGGCAAACTTCGGCGCATTCGTCACGTCGCGCCCGCCGCCCAGATGCCACTTGCCAATGTGCGCCGTGGCATAACCTGCGTCGCGCAACACCCGAGGCATCGACGGCGCTTTCGCCGAAAGAAAATCCGCCTGTTCACACTCGCGATTCCCCGCGCGCGTCTGCAAATAACTCGTGATGCTCCAGCGCGCCGGAAACTGCCCCGTGATCAGCCCGCACCGCGATGGCGAACAAATCGGCGACGCGGAATAGTAGCGCGTGAACCGCGTCCCCTCCCGCGCCAGCCGGTCAATGTTCGGCGTCGCCGCCAGGGTGCCGCCATAGCTCGCCACGTCTCCCAATCCCATGTCATCCGCAAGTACGAGGATGATGTTCGGTCGCGCCGAAGTTTCCGCCGCGAAAGTTGGGCCGCAAAAAAAAGCCAGGAACGCAAAGAAGATCGAAACCGTTTTCCTGGCTTGGGTTCGTGAATTCTTCACCAGCACGACCGCTCCAAGAAAGCGGTCAGGCCGACTGTTGGTGGAAAATTTCATGCCCCACATTGCCGCTCCCGACCGTCCGCACACGAGAGCAAAAATTAAAACCAGAGAATGGAGACAGGGAATTTTCCGGGCCGGCTTCGTCTCGTTGCCTCCTGTCCTTGCCGCGTTCGGAAGCTCGGCCCGCGCGGCATGAATCACTTCGCCATCTTCAACGGCACTTCGCCGCCGGGAAATTTCACCTTCATCTCCAGCGTACCGCCCAGCGCCTTTACGATAGCCGCGAGCGTATCCAGATGCAGGTCTTGCCGCCGCTCCACTTTCGATACCGCCGCCTGCTGGATGCCCAGCCGCTCCGCCAGTTCCACCTGCGACAGTCCCTGCATCTCGCGCAGCTCCCGCAACCCCGCAACGCCGACCTCGCCCTCGTCCACCAACTGCCCCACGCGCCGCAACAGCATTGCCACGTCCCCATATCGCTCCGACGGAAACTCGCCGAGGACCGCCGCGTCGCTCGCCGGATGCAGCCCGAAGCCCGCCTTCGGTTCCCAACGCACCGTGAAGCTCCCGCTGCGATGCCCAACGTCCATCCACCAGTCGCCGATTTTGTCGCCGCCCTTCTCACAGGCCACGCTCAAGCCCGGATGCATCGTCTCCAACGCTTCCAAAAACTGCCGCACCACGGCGGGAACACCTTTATGGAAAGATTCCATGCGTGGAATATATCCAGGGCGGAAAATTTCACAAGCCCTATTCCCAATCCGCCGTGTGCCCTCCGTCCGCGCCCGGTTTGTCGAATTCCGTTCGCTCGCCGAGGATTGCCATCACGCCGTCCTTCATCCCGCGCACGAACACGCGAATCACGATGGCTCCGTTGTCCGCGATGAGCGTGTAATGCCCCGTGTGCCGGTAACGCCGCAGCCCCGGCTTTCCCTCCACTTGCCGCTCCATCGGCGCGACCGGCGGATAGAGCCGGTCCGCATGAAACGGCTCCTGCGACGCGCCGCTGTGTTCGTCCTCCACAAGCCGGAACACTTGCTCCATCAACGCCAGCGCCGCGTCGCGATTCGCCGCCGCTGGCGCATCCCGCAACGCCGCGAGAATCAGGCGGACCCGGGCGGGCTTGGAGAGGCGTGTTTCGTCGGGCATGGCGGCGATAGTGCCGCGCCGATTGCGGCTCGCAATCTTGATGTGCCTTGAGCAACCAACCCAGCCCGGAGGACTGGTGCAACGATGGGGCAACGCACAAGGAACTCTGGTCAGTTGGTGCGGTGCGCGCTGATTCAGTCGCAAAGAAATCTTTTACCACTGCCCACACGGCGGAAAAATCCACGACCCTGCACTGAAGGTTCCGAATCGAACCGTTCAGTGCTCCTGAATTGTTGCCGGCAGTTGTTTCCCCACCCACCCCATCGTCTCACGCTGGCGTTGTTCGACGAAGGCGCGGGCCTTTGCGGCTTTCGCTTTCGCGGTGGCGGGATCTTTCGCCAGCGCGAGGACGGCGGGGACGAGGCGTTGGCGGTCGGCTTCTTGATCGAAGTCGAAGAGCCAGTCGGCGAGGCCGATGTCGCGCCACATGATCCCTTTGGTGGTCTGCTCGGCCCAACGGCAAACGAGGGCGGGCACGCCATTTCCGACGCACAGGATCGGCGAGTGCATCTCGTGGCCGAAGAGGCCGGCGCTGCGCACGTAGGTTGAGAGCGCCTCGCCGGTCAGCCAGTAATCGGGCCGCCAGACGGCGCGCGCTTTCACGTCGGCGGGGAGCGGGTCGTAGAGGAGTTCCTTGCCCACGGCCATCTGCGTCTGGTCCTCGGGGCAGATGAGAATTTTCAGTTTCGTCTGGCGCACGACTTCGATGATGGCCTGGCGGAGCGGCGCGTGGTCGCGCTCTTTCATGGCTTCGTTGCGCGCGTGTTTCTTGGCGTCGAAGGCGGCGTTCTTGCTCGCAATCGTCCAGTAGGGCGTGAAGCGCAGACGCGGAATGCAGCAGAGAAATTTTCCTTCCTCCAAACCGTTCGCCTGGAGGAAAGCGGTGGCCTTCGCGTCGTCGCGCAAGTCCGTGCCAAACGCGCCGTCCGGGCCAAACTCCATCACGGGGCTGCTGCAGCCGAGTTGCTTCGCCAGCGCGAGCGAGGCCGAGTCGCGGAAGAGCGCGAACCGCGCCGCACTCAGCACGCGGATGGTTTCGGAAATCACTTT
>JBBQYK010000188.1:0-10166 GCA_038208765.1 Verrucomicrobiota bacterium | reverse complement strand
CACGGCTACGCGAAGACCACGAACATCATCAGCCTCGAAGACATTCTCAAAGTCATGGAGGCCGGGCGCGGCACGATGGTGCGCGATCACGAGCTTTATTATTTTTCCATCTTCGGGAAGCCGGAAGCGGCGGGCACCTGGGGCTGGCGCATGGAGGGGCATCATTACTCGCAGAACTTCACAGTCGTGAAAGGTGAGTTGTTCTCCGGCACGCCTTCCTTCATGGGCACGAATCCCGGCGAAGTCCGCAGCGGCCCGCGCAAGGGCTTGCGCGTGCTCGCCGATGAAGAAGACCTCGGACGCGCGCTCGTGAAGTCGCTGAATGAAGAACAGCGCCAAGCCGCGATCTTCGACACCAAGGCCCCGGCGGACATCATCACCGCCGCCAAACGCAAAGTGACGCCGCTGGCCACGGCGGGCATCGCTGCGCCGAAACTGAACGCCGCGCAGACCGCACAACTGTACGCGCTGGTTAAAACTTACGTGGGTCGCCTGCGCGGCGATCTCGCGGACGCGGACTTCGCGAAGATTCAGAAGCAGGGCTGGGAGAAAGTTTATTTCGCGTGGGCCGGCGGCCTGGAGAAAGGCGAGCCGCACTATTACCGCGTGCAGGGGCCGACGTTTCTCATCGAGTACGACAACACGCAGAACGACGCGAACCACGTCCACGCCGTCTGGCGCGACTTTGACAACGACTTCGGCGAAGACCTGCTGCGCAAGCATTACACGGACGTGCCGCACGCGAAGTGAGACTGTGGCGGAACGGGGTGTGTAACTTGCCCGGCCCGAGCCACGCCTGTATCGTCGCCGCAACGTGAGACTCACGAAGTTCATTTTCGCGCTCGCCTTCGTATGCGGCCTGGTCAGGCCGATGGCGTTCGCCCACGGCGACGTGCATCCGCGCATTCTGGAGTTCACCGAACAGATCAAACGCTCGCCCACGAACACGACCCTTTATCTCCAGCGCGCGGAGCTGTACCGCATTGATGGCGACTACACGAACGCGATGGCGGATTTGAACCACGTCGCGCAACACGACCGGAGCCTGAAGCGGGTGGATTTCCTGCGCGGCCAGGTGCAACAGGACGCCGGCCAGCCGCAGTCCGCCCTCGGTCCGCTGAACCGTTACCTCGCGGATCAGCCGCCGGACGCCGAGGCTTACACCGTGCGTGCGCGCGTGCTCATCAAGCTCAACCGCCCGGCCCCGGCGATTGAAGATTTCACGGCCGCGATCAAGTGGAGCAGCACGCCCAACCCGGAGCTGTTCATCGAACGCGCCGCCGCGTGGCGCACGCTGGGCAAACCAGAGGAGGCCATGCGCGGACTGGACGAAGGCATCCGCCGGCTCGGCCCAATCGTCACGCTGCAACTGCCCGCCGTGGACGCGGAACTGGCGCTGAAAAAAACCGACGCCGCACTCGCGCGCATCGACACCGTGATGACCCGCCTGCAACGCAAAGAAACCTGGCTCGTCCGGCGCGCGGAAATCCTCCGCAACGCGAGCCGGGAGGCCGAGGCCCGGACCAATTATTTCGCCGCCCTCGAAGCCATCAACCGTCTGCCGCCCGCGCATCGCGGCACGCGGATGACGCTGGAACTGGAGTCACGCATCCGCACCGCCATCAGCACGAACGGGGCGGCCAGGTAAAACGGAAGAGGCCGGAAGATTTTCAAGCTTGCTGTTGTGGATTACAGCGTAATCTCTTACCGAATTCACGATTCGGAGCCACCGCATGAATGCAAGAAAACTGTCGCCGCCCATGGCCCTGCCCCGCCAAGTGTGTCCCGCTGGTCTGCTGATCGGACTCGCCCTGACTGCGGCCCAAGCTTTTTCCGCCACGGTCGTACGTGGTCCGTATCTACAAACCGGCACCTCCAGCAATCTCGTGGTGCGGTGGCGAACTGAGGTGCCGACCGACACGCGGGTGCGTTTCGGGACGAATCCGGCCAGCCTGAATTTCAGCGTGAGCAGCGCGTTGGAGGGGGCCGACCACGAAATCACGCTTACGAATCTGTCCTCGGACACGAAATACTTTTACGATGTCGGCACCACGGCGCAGACGCTGGCTGGCGATGATTCGTATTTCTTCACCACCGCTCCGTTGCCCGGCACCCCCAAGCCCACGCGCATCTGGGCCATCGGTGATTTCGGCACGGGTTTTCCGGCGCAATATGCCGTGCGCGATGCGTATGCCAATTTCAGCAGCAGTCGCCCCACGGACGTGTGGCTCATGCTCGGCGACAACGCCTACTACACCGGCCAGGACTACGAATTTCAGGCGTATTGTTTTGATGTTTACCCAACGATGTTTCGGCAAACCGTGGCGTGGCCGACGATGGGCAACCACGAAGCCTCTTTCTCGCAGGCGCTGAGCGACAGTTATCCTTACTACAACATTTTCTCGCTGCCTTCAGCCGGTGAGGCGGGTGGCGTGCCCAGTGGCACAGAGCATTACTACTCGTTTGATTATGCAAACATCCATTTCGTATGCCTCGACTCAATGACGGCCATTTTCCGGCAAACAAACGGCGCGATGGCGCAGTGGCTGGCTTCTGACCTGGCCGACACTACGCAAGACTGGATCATCGCCTTCTTTCACCACCCGGCGTACACAAAAGGCTCGCACAACTCGGACGCGGAAGCTGAGTCGATTGAAATGCGCCAGAATATCTTGCCGATCCTGGAAGCGCACGGCGTGGATCTCGTCCTGACCGGGCACAGTCATTCGTACGAACGCTCGTATTTTCTCAACGGGCACTACGGACACTCCTCCACACTGACAGCGGACAACTTGATCAACAGCGGCGACGGACGCACCAACGGCAACGGACCCTACGTGAAACCGCCCGGCGCGCTCGGCGCCAATCGCGGCCTCGTGCACATCGTCGATGGCAGTTCGGGCGGGCAAGGCGGCGGCGGCGCGCTGAATCACCCGGCCAAGTATTTTTCCACGCTCACCTACGGTTCGCTGATCCTGGATGTGACCGGCCTGCGGCTCGACGCCACATTTCTCAGCGATTCCGGCACGGCGGACGACACGTTCACCATCATCAAAGAGGCGCCGCCCGTGGTGAATATTGTGCGCAGCGGAACGAACGCGGTAATCAGTTGGCCCGCCTCGTTGCTGGATTACCAACTAGAAGGGAAGACGACGCTGGAAGCGCCAGAATGGCTGCCGGCAGAAGGCTCGATTTCTCTGTTACCCGGTGGAAAATCCATTTCCATCCCAGCGACGAACAGCCACCATTTTTTCCGGCTGCGCAGCCTGCCGTGAGAAAAGGCGTGTCCGCCGCGCTCCAACTTCCCCGTCATTGCCATCCGCAGTGAACTTCGTTAGGAACTGGCAAAGGACACCTGAATTATGATTGAGCCAAAACCGTTTCCTGCGACGCCCGGCGTGAAACTGAAAACCGGTTTGAGCACCACCAGCCTCGTCCTCGGACTTTTGTCCATCGCGTGTTTTCTGTTTCTCACCGGCATCCCGGCCATCATCACCGGCCATATCGCGCGCCGCCGCGCCAAGCAGCAGCCGGGAGTTTACGGCGGCAGCGGACTCGCGCTGACGGGCTTGATCCTGGGTTACTTGAGCATTCCTCTGACCATCCTTGGCCTCGTGATCGCGGCGGTGGTGGTGCCGTTCGTGGCGAAACAGCAGGCCCGCGGCGGGGGCGGTGGAGGGGGTGGTTGGGGCGGTGGCAGTTCTGGAACCCGATGCGATAACAACCTGAAACAAATCAGCCTGGCCGCGCGCATCTGGTCGAACGAACACAACCTGATTTACCCGCCAAACTATTCCTCCATGTCCAACGAACTGGTCACCACGGGGCTGCTCATTTGTCCCGGAGACAAAGGCAAGTCCCCGGCGGCAGACTTCGCCCGGCTCGAGGCAGCAAAAAATGTTTCCTACGAATACCTGACGCCGGGAGCCAAGGAGGCTGACGTCGCCACGCAAATCACCTTCCGCTGCCCCATCCACGGCCACACCGCCCTCGGCGACGGCAGCGTGCAGGAGAAATGACGCGGCGGGGAGGATAGGGTAGGAGCAAGGGATTCCACGGTCATTACCCGCTTCTCAGCTCCTACGGACCCTCTGACACCCGGCGGGCGGTTCTTCGGGCCTTGCTTTGGCACAGCGCGACCAAAACCCACCTGCCACAACCACTGGTCAGTTCAAATCGAGGAGCAGCACTTGCGACGACTTGGTCGCCTGCAGGTCCATCGCCTTCTCACCGGTGAGCGCGGCAGCATCGCCGGCCTTGAGCGGTTGACCGTTCAGTGTGACTTCGCCTTCCGCCACATGCAGCCACACGCCACGGCCTTCGCCGATGGAGTAGGTCGCGGTGTGGCCAGTCTCGAATTTGCCAACCAGCACATTCGCGTCTTGGTTGATGGCGATGGAGCCGTCGCGCCCAGTCTTTGAAGCGATGAGCGTGAACGTGCCCACTGGAGCGTCGGCGAACGACTTCTCGGCGTAATTTGGTTTTGCGCCACGCGTGTCGGGCTGAATCCAGATTTGCAGCAGATGCACCGGTTCCTTCGCCGAGTGGTTGAACTCGCTGTGCTGCACGCCCGAACCAGCGGCCATGTATTGCACGTTGCCGGGACGGATGACGCTGCCGTTGCCCATCGAGTCCTTGTGTTCGAGTGCGCCGCTCAAGACGTAGGTGATGATTTCCATGTCGCGATGCGCGTGCGTGGGGAAGCCGCCCCCGCCCATGACCACGTCGTCATTGATCACGCGCAGCGCGCGGAAGCCCAGGTGCTCCGGGTCGTGGTAGTCGGCGAACGAAAACGTGTGCGCGCTTTTCAGCCAGCCATGGTCGGCATGGCCGCGCTCTTCGGATTTGCGGAGACGAATCATAATTATTCTTTCTCAACTGCGGCTGACTTTTTACACGGACAACAAATTTCAACGAACGTGGAGGCAGTGGGCAGACATCCAGCCGACCGCAGTCCTTTGGCCGTCCCGGCTAGGGAACCACCAGCCGGGACGGCCAGTGGACTGGTGGCAGCCGAGACGGCTGCCCCACTGGAAAAAGAGCCGGGCCGCCGTGCGTCGCACGGCGGCCCGGTTGTCGAAGGCCATTTCTAAACGGCGGCCGTGAACTCGTCCTGTTTGCGGTCGCGCTGCTGGATGCGCTTCTTCAGTTTCTTCAGCGCCTCGTCCTGAATCTGGCGGATGCGCTCACGCGTCACGCCGAACTTTTCGCCCACTTCCTCGAGCGTCTTCTCGTCCTGGCCAGTGAGGCCGAAGCGCAGTTGCAGAATCGTCTGCTCGCGCGGCGAGAGCGTGCCGATGACTTCGCCGAGAATGGCGCTGTCACTGTCGTTCACCGCCTGCTGAAACGGCGCAGTCGCGTTCGGATCGGCCACGATGTCGGCGAAGCGGCTCGTGTCGTCATCGCCCATTTTCGCGTCGAGCGAAGTCGGCGAGATGGACGCCTTGCGATAGTCGCGCACCTGCGCGGTCTTCATGTTTAGCTCCTCGGCGATTTCTTGGTCGGTCGGTTCGCGGCCGAGAATCTCGACGAGCTGCGTCTCGCACTTGCGGATGTGGAACAGCTTGTCCACGACATGCACGGGCAGACGAATCGTTTTGCCTTGGTCGGCGAGCGCGCGCTTGATGGACTGCTTGATCCACCAGGCGGCGTAGGTCGAGAGCTTCGCGCCTTTCGCAGGATCGAAACGCTCCACGGCTTTCATCAGGCCGATGTTGCCTTCGCTGATCAGGTCGAGCAACGGGAGGCCGTAGTTCTCGTAGCCGCGGGCGATCTTCACCACGAGGCGGAGGTTGGCGCGAATCATGTGCTCGCGCGCGGCGGCGTCACCGCGCTTGATGCGTTTGGCCAGCTTGATTTCCTCCTGAATGGTCAGGAGCGGCACTTCGCCAATTTCACGCATGTAGAGGCGAATCGGATCGCCGCTGATGCTCTCGGTGAAGGCCGGCGTGCCGGTCGAGGCCGTGGAAGTTTTCAAGGGCCCTGCGCTCGGCATGACCACGGGTTCCGACGGCACAGTCCCACGCGTCGCCTTCGGCAGGCGCGTCGTCCGGTTCCGCAATTTCGGAGTCGCGGCCTTTTTAAGCCGCAACGTCTTCGTCGTTCTCTTTTTCATTTTCATCTCGTTCCTTCCCGCAAGTTTTACATTTTGCATTACTCGCGCACGGCAACTTGCAACGTGCTTTCATCCCAACCGCCTCCCAAAGCCTTGATCAGTTGGACGCTGGCGATCAGCTTTTGCCCGGCCAACTGCGCCTGCGATCTCCTAGCCGTAAGCGTGCCACGGTTCGCATCCACCATGTCGAGGAAGCTGACAATGCCGGCGCGATAACGTTCAGCCGCCAGTTCCGCCGCGCGGGCCGCGCTCGTCACCGCCCTGTCCTGCGCCGCACTTTGCGCGGCCAAAAATTGGACGCCCGCGAGGCTGTTTTCCACGTCGCCAAAGGCCACGAGGACGCGCTGGCGGTATTTCGCCAACACTTCTTCATAAACAGCGCGGGAACGGTTCAGATTCGCGATATTTCTTCAGCCCGCAAAAATCGGCAGCGAGATGGCAGGACCAACCGACCAGATCCGGCTCTCCCAGTTGAACAGCGACTCGATGTCGCCTGAGACAAACCCACCTGAGCCAGTGAGTCGCACCACGGGGAAGAACAACTGGTAGGCCGTCGTCGGAATGGTATTCGTCGGCTTCGCGTAGTCAGGACCGACCGAGACGCAGCCGGTGAACGCAACCACGCCAATGGGAAACAACAATTTCAGGAAAATGTTCATGCGACCTCCTTGGCAAATGTCGGCTTCCGTTCTGAACTTGAAATGATATTGTCCCCTCCGTGAACGCGACTGATGTTATCGAGGAAATGAAAACCTTTCCCACGGAGGAGCGCCAAAAAGTTCTCCACTGGCTGCAGAAAGAAGGGTTGCAAGATTTGTGGCGGCATGTGGACGGGATCATGAAGGACAAACCTAAACTCACCGAGGATGAGATTCTCAACCTGCCTCGTGTTCGTCCTGCTGGATACTAACGTCTGGCTTTCCTCGCTCACGAGCGAGGGCTTCTGCCGACGAGTTACGGAAGCCTCGGTCTCGCGCTGCGTCCGCGTCACCACTCCATACCTCTGCACGGAAATAGCAGAGAAGTTCGCGGTGAAGTTCCGATGGTCACAAGCTGAAGTGGATTCCACGATCAAAAAACTCCAGTCATTGACGTTGCTTCGACCGGACGTGAGCGCCGTCACGCCCACCGTTCTTGCACGCGAGACCGACCAGCACAATGAGACCAATCTGCGTAAAGATGTTGTTGTCGCCGCCCTTCAACCACACGCCGAGTGCGAACAACAGACACAGCGGCACCACCAGAATGATCGCCAGCGGCAATCGGAAACTCTCGTACTGGGCCGCGAGCACGAGGAAGACGAGTAGGATGCAGAGCGGATAAACGTAAATCGCGGAGTTGCCCGCGAGGATGCGTTGATAGGTCAAGTCGGTCCATTCGTAGGTGAAGCCCTTCGGCAAGGTCTGCGCAAGCTGTTGCAGCGCGACTTCGCCCTGAACTGAACTGACGCCGGGCGCAGCGTTGGCGTTTATCTCCGCCGCCGGATAGCCGTTGTAACGCACCGCGCGATCCGGCCCGTAGCTCTCCTTCACCTTCACGAGCGCGCCGAGCGGCACCATCTGGCCCTGCGCGTTGCGCGTCTTGAAGCGCGTGATGTCGTCCGCGCCGTCGCGAAACTGTGAATCCGCCTGCGCCACGACTTGGTAGGTGCGGCCAAACAGGTTGAAGTCATTCACGTAGAGCGAGCCGAGATAGATCTGCATCGTCTCGAAAAGATTTTGCAACGGCACGCCCTGCGCCTTGGCTTTCACGCGATCCACTTCCGCATCGAGCTGCGGCACGTTGACCGTGAACGTGGAAAAGGTGCCGGCCAGATTCGAGTTCCCGTACGCTTGTCCGATGACGCCCTGCAAGTTTTGATAAAGCGCGTCGTAGCCCTGCCCCGCGCGATCCTCGATGAACATCTTGAAGCCGCCAATCGCGTCCTTCACATAAATGTAATCCGGAATGTGATCGATGAAGGTGCGCAGGAGGACTGGCGCGGCGTTAAGGCAGCCGCGCGCGTGGAGCCGGGCCGGGGTCCACGCCGTTCGCCGACTGCGTCAGCGCGAACGAGTTGATGCGCGTGGCGATTTCGGGGTCGCCCATCGTTTCCACGATCAGCAACGCCGGACGCTGCTCGCTCGCGGGCAGACGAATGCGCGCGAACAGTCAGGGCACCATACGCCCAACTTGAGCAACGAGTTTTCATCCACGTCCGCATAAACGTGAATCGGGTCCACAGAAACAATTGTCGTGAGCAGCGTCGCGTTGCCCGCGAGGCCGCTGACGTAATTGCCCACCGTGACCAGCTCGCGGCTCACGCGCCCGTCAATGGGTGAGCGAATCGTGGCCTGGTCGAGATCGAGCTTCGCGAAATCCTTCCAAGCCTCAGTCGCGAGCAACGCCGCCTTCGCCTCCGCGTAACGCGCCTGCCGCTGCTCGCCTTCTTCCGTCGAGATGGCCTTGTTCGCCAGCAACGCCGCCGTGCGATTCGCCTCGCGCTCCGCGTTCATCATCTTCGCGCGCGCCTGCTCGTGATCCGCCTCGCGCTTCGCGAATTCGGCCCGATACCACCGCGCATCAATCTGGAACAACACCGATGTGTCCCGAGACGCGCGGACGCACCTCCGTTTTCCATCGCCGCCGTGCGCCCCGTGAATTCATCCCACTCGATGACTTCCTGCGCCACCACCCGAACGACCGTCACCGCCGGCGGCGGCATCTGAACGTCACCGTGACCTTGCGCCGCGTCGCCTTGGCGGCAGCCCGTCGCGAACAACATTCCCACCAACAAAAAAGCCGCGCCCGCGCGGAGAGTTTTCGCTTCCATAATTCCTCCTCGTTATTCCGCGAAAGACACTTCTGCTGCCGGACGCCGCAACGCCGTCTGCCGCTGATGCCACGCCACCCCCGCCTCCGCCTTCTCCACCGCCAGCGCGGGGAAAACGAGATGCGGAAACTCCGTCTGCCACGCCAGCCCCTCGGCCTCGTTCAACACGAGACGCAGCAGCGCCGCGTGCTCACCCGCGCGCGGCGCGTAATCCGCCAGCACCGCGTTCTTCGCCCGCCGCACCGCGTCCGCATCAACCACTAATTCGGAGCGCCGGCTTCCAGCACGGCGCGATGGAGGCATCCACGTTGTAACGCGCCGTGCTGGAAGCCGGCCTCCGAACTGGCAACCAAGCCAACGACTCCAGTATTCTCCCCGCCACGACATGCCAGCATCCGCCGAACGCCCGCGCCTTAATCCCACGCTCATCCTCCTCGTCGGCGTGATGGCGGTGTCGAGCGGGGCGATCTTTGTGCGGCTCGCGGAATCACCACCGCTGGTCACGGCGGTATGGCGGCTGACGTTTGCCACGGCGCTGCTGCTGCCGTTCGCGTTGTGGAAGGCGGGCGCGGAACTGCGTCGGCTGAACGCGCGGCAGATCGGCCTCGGCGCGCTGGCGGGATTGTTTCTCGCGCTGCATTTCGCCACCTGGATTTCCTCGCTGAGTTTTACCTCGGTCGCGAACAGCGTGGTGTTGGTCAACACCGCGCCGGTGTGGGTCGCGCTGCTCACGCCGTGGTTCACCCGCGACCGCATAACGCGCCGCGCGTGGCTGGGCATCGCGGCCAGCGTGACCGGCGCGGTCATCATTGGCTGGGGCGATTTCGCGGGCGGCTCGCGCGCGCTGCTGGGCGACGCGCTGGCGCTGGCGGGCAGCCTCGCCCTCGCGCTGTATCTGTTGCTCGGACGCAAACTGCGCGCCGCGCTCTCGCTGCCCGCCTACCTGCTGGTCTGCTACGGCAGCGCCACGGTGCTGCTCTGGCTGGCCGTGCTGGCGTCGGGACAAAATGTGTCCGGGTTTAATCTCAAGACGTGGGGCGCGCTGCTCGGCATGGCGCTGGTCAGCCAGCATCTCGGCCACAGCAGTTACAACTGGGCGATTAAATACTTCAGCGCGGGCTTCATCGCGGTGTGCCTGCTCGGCGAACCGGTCATCGGCTCACTGCTCGCGTGGTGGCTGCTCGGCGAGGCGCTGACGTGGGGCAAGGCGCTGGGCGGAATGATTATCCTCGCGGGAAT
>JBBQYK010000187.1:0-10257 GCA_038208765.1 Verrucomicrobiota bacterium | reverse complement strand
CTGTATCGCGGATTTTCAATCCGCAGGCTGATCGAACTTCCAACGCCTTCGCCCTCGCCGACGCCCTGCCGAATGCAATTCGGCGATACCGCAGATTACAAATCTGCGCTACGACTGACCGCCACTTTCAATCACACCCGAACTGTTCTGGCCGCTGGTCATTTTTTTCATTTCCAGTGACGATGGCGGGCCAGTGGCGAATCCATTCTATGTCGAAGGCGGCCAGCGCGGAGAAAAGGTCCATGACCTTTTCGCGCGCGTGGCTCCGCGCTACGATCTCATCAACGATCTGCAAAGTTTCGGTCTGCATCGCGTCTGGAAAAGCCGGCTCGTGCGGATGGCGGAGGTGCGCCCCGGCGCGCGCGCGCTGGACGTGTGCTGCGGCACGGGCGACCTGGCCTTCGCGCTGGCGCGAGCGGGCGCGAAGGTGAACGCAGTGGATTTCAGCGAGGCCATGCTCCAGGTGGCCGCGCAACGCGCCTCCAACTCCAATCCTCAATTCCAGCGGGGCGACGCGATGCATCTGGCCTTCGAGGACGGAATTTTCGACATGGTGACCGTGGGATACGGCCTGCGGAATCTCCGCGACTGGGAAACGGGCCTGCGCGAAATGCACCGTGTCGCGAAGCCAGGCGCACGCCTGCTCGTGCTGGATTTCGGCAAGCCGGACCATGCCGTCCTGCGTTCGCTCTATTTTGCCTATCTGCGGGTGGTGGTTCCCGTCTTCGGAAAACTTTTCTGCGGCGACTCGGCCACGCACGCCTACATCCTCGAATCACTCCGGCGCTACCCCGCGCAACGCGGCGTGGCGGACGCGATGCAACGCCTCGGCTGCCGCGACGTGAAGATCGTGAACCTGATGGGCGGCGCGATGAGCATCAACCACGGCGTGAAAGTTTAGCCGCGTGTCGGCGGGGCCGGATTTCCCGCCTGAATTCTTCTGCCTGTTTCCTGCTCCGCGTTCGCCTCGCCTCACGGCTTGCAATTTCCCGCCCGATTCGTTCCCTTCGCGCGATGTTTGCTGCGATCACGATCACGCCCTGGCACTGGACCGGGTTCATCGTCTGCATTTTGATTTTTCTCGCGCTCGACCTGGGCGTGTTTCATCGCCGCGCCCATGTGGTGAAGTTCAAGGAGGCGCTGATGTGGACGGCCATCTGGTTCTCCGTGGCGATGGCGTTCAGTTGGTGGCTGGGTCGCACACGTGGGAGTGAGAGCGCGGAGATGTTCATCACCGGCTACCTGCTGGAACTGTCGCTCTCGATGGACAACGTCTTTGTCATCGCGCTCATCTTCTCGTATTTCCGCGTGCCGTCGCAGCACCAGCACCGCGTGCTGTTCTGGGGCATTCTGGGCGCGCTCATCATGCGCGGCGTGATGATCGCCGTGGGCGCGGCGCTGGTGTCACGCTTCAGTTGGGTGCTGTATATCTTCGGGGCGTTCCTGTTGTTCACGGGCGTGAAAATGCTTTTCGCAGGCGATGGCGGCGTGGAACCGGAGCACAACCCGGTGCTGCGGCTCGCGCGGCGGCTGTTCCCCGTCGCGCCTGAATTCGAAGGAGACAAATTCTTCACGCAATGGAATGGCCGCCGTGCGCTCACGCCGCTGGCCCTCGTGCTGCTCATGGTGGAGACGACCGATCTGGTCTTCGCCCTGGATTCCATTCCCGCCATCTTCGGCGTGACCCAGGACCCGTTCATCGTGTTCACGTCCAACGTGTTTGCGATCCTGGGCCTGCGCTCGCTCTATTTCGTGCTGGCCAACGCCATCGATTATTTCCGCTTCCTGAAATACGGACTTTCGCTCGTGCTCGTTTACATCGGGGCCAAAATGTTGCTGGTGAAGTGGGTGCATATTCCGACCCGCCTGTCGCTGGGCATTGTCGTCGGAATCATCGCGATCTCCATTCTGGTCTCCGTAATCGTGGGCAGGCGCAAGCACGACCAGCACCGGCCATGAAATGCCGCTGGTCGCTCGCCCCGGCGCAACCGGCGCTCGCGGAATTTCTGGCGCGTGAATTGAAAATCTCCCCGCTGCTCGCGCAGTGCCTCCTCAATCGCGGCCACAGCGAGCCGGAGCCAATCTCGCGCTTCCTCGATCCGAAGCTGAAGCATCTCGCCGATCCGTTTTTGCTCCCGAACATGCGCATCGCCGTCGAGCGGCTCTTCGTCGCGCACGCGGCGGGCGAACCGCTCGTCATCTTCGGCGACTACGATGTAGATGGTGTGACTTCGACCACGCTGCTGCACGAAGTCCTGACCGCGCTGGGCTGGAAAGTGCATTGCTACCTGCCGCACCGCATGGATGAGGGCTACGGCCTCAGCCAGTCCGGCGTGGAGAACTGCCTGCAAAAATTTCCCGTGAAACTGCTGCTCGCCGTGGACTGCGGCTCTACTGCGCGCGCGCAAGTCGGCTGGCTCCGCGAACGCGGCGTGGAGGTGCTGGTGCTGGATCATCATCAAGTCTCCGATCCGCCGCCGGACGCCGTGGCGCTGGTCAACCCTCAACTCTCAACTCTCAACTCTCAACCTTCCCGCTTCACCGAGCTCTGCTCCGCCGGTCTCGCCTTCAAACTTGCCCACGCCGTCCTGAAGCACGGCCGCGAAAACAATCTGCCCGGCGCGCAGGACTTCGATCTCCGACCGCTGCTCGATCTCGTCGCGCTCGGCACCATTGCCGATCTCGTTCCGCTGATTGGCGAGAACCGCATCCTGGTCAGCGCCGGTCTGCAAAGGCTCACCGCCACCACACGGCCCGGACTGGTGGCCTTGAAGGAAGTAGCCGGAGTCGAAGGCGAGGTCGGCGGCTACGAAGTGGGTTTCCAACTCGCGCCGCGCCTGAACGCCGCCGGTCGCCTGGAGAACGCGGAAGAAGCCTTGCACCTGATGCTCGCGCGCGATCTCGCGGAAGCAAAGCCCATCGCCGAGTCGCTCAACTCGCGCAACATCGAGCGCCAGAAAATTGAGCGCAGCATTTCCGAGGAAGTCACGGGAGCCATTCGCGCGCGCTTCGATGCGGCGCGCGATTTCGTGTTGGTCGAGGGCCAGTTGCTCTGGCACATCGGCGTGGTGGGCATCGTCGCCTCGCGCGTGTTGCAGGAATTTTACCGGCCGACGTTCATCATCGGCGGGGAAGGGCACGAGTGGCGCGGTTCGGGACGGAGCATTGAGGGCTTCGATCTCGCGGCGGCGTTGCGCGAATGCGATGACTTGCTCCTTCGTCACGGCGGCCACGCGATGGCGGCGGGCGTGACCATTCATCCCGACAAACTGGACGTGTTCCGCGAACGCATGAACGCCATCGCGCGCCGCACCTTGAAGCCGGAGCAGTTGCAACCCTCGCTCCGCATTGATGCCGTAGTGACCTGCGCGGATCTGACGGTATCACGAATGGAAGAGCTCGCCCGCCTCGAACAGACCGGCATGGGCAATCCGCGCGTGCAGTTCTGCGTGCGCAACGTCGGCCACGAGCGCGCTCTCCAGCGCATGGGCAAAGACAAGCAGCACACCAAGATGTGGATCACCGACGGCGCGCGCACTTGCGAGGCCGTGTTGTGGAACGCCAAGGAAGGCTCGCTGCCGGTCGGGAAGTTCGACCTCGCCTGCGTGCCCGAGTTGAACCGCTACAACGGGAACACGCGCGTGCAGTTGAAGGTGCTGGACTGGCGCGAGGCGGGCTGACTCTCCGAGTCTGCGTCCATCGGTCGTGAAGATCGGAAACGGATCGGGCGCGAATATTTTCCCAAGAATCATTTTCCCCTCTTGAGTAAATCTTCCTCCCGCCGATAATCCTCCCGTCGCCGCGAGGTGACGGCGCTCTTTGAACTGCGAAAGCAGGAAATAAAATTTACCCTGCCCATGCTCGTGTATCGAAGCCATATCCTTGGACCGTAATGACGAAAACACGGGGCCCTTCATTATCAGCAGCCGCCGACAGGCCTTTACTGGACGTCGAACGCTGCCGAAGCCGGTCCCACTTGTTCATAAGATGTTCATAGGAACCGCTTCCCACGGCATTCACGGCGGGGTTTTTTTTGTCCGGATGCGGCCAGGCGGAAGCCTTGAACATGAATAACCCAGGTTGCGAGGCATGAGCGAACCCGGGGACGGCGTCCCTTGCGCAAGCAACCCCGGATGGGGTTGAACTCTGCGGCGTGCTGGGGCGCGAGTGTTCAAACCCTTCGGGTTGCACCGCCGGTCGCGTCGCATCTCCCCGGTTTGCACCGGGAGCTATTCACTTTCCGGGCCTCCGGCCATGCGAACCGCGGCGCGGGACAACTCACGCCTTGGGAATTTGGTGCCTGGAACTTATTTGGGATTTGGATTTTGGGCTTTGGAATCTACGCTGCCGTGCATGCCGCGTGACGATCTCTTCTCGAGCGAGCTGAAACCGGCGGAAGCGCCGGGTTCCGCTCACGCCGCATCGTCGTCCGCCCCACTGGCCGCGCGGATGCGGCCCCGCAAACTGGATGAGTACGTCGGCCAGTCGCACATTCTTGCGCCAGGCCAGTTGCTCCGCCGGGCCATCGAGGCGGACCGCATTCAGTCGCTGATTTTTTATGGGCCGCCGGGCACGGGGAAAACGTCGCTCGCCCAACTCATCGCGCATCACACCAGCAACAAGTTCGAGAGGCTGAGCGGTGTGGAGTCCAATGTCGCAGACATGCGGCGCGTGCTCGCCGCCGCCGGAAACCGGCTCGCGAACACCGGCCAGCCGACGATTCTCTTCATTGATGAAATCCACCGCTTCAATAAATCCCAGCAGGACGTGCTGCTGCCGGACGTGGAGAGCGGCGTGGTCCGGCTCATCGGCGCGACCACGCACAACCCGTTCTTCTTCGTCAACTCGCCGCTCGTCTCGCGCTCGCAGATTTTTGAACTGCAACCGTTGGGCGAGGCGGACTTGCTCGCGCTCTTGCACCGCGCCCTGACGGACAGCGAACGTGGACTCGGTCATTTGAAAATTCGTGCGGACGACGACGCCCTCGCGCACGTGACGCGCAGGTCGGACGGCGACGCGCGCAAGGCGCTGAACTCGCTGGAAATCGCCGCGCTCACCACGGCGCCCGGCGCGGACGGCTTCATCCATCTCACGCTCGCCGTCGCCGAGCAGAGCATTCAGAAGAAGGCCATCGTCTATGACGGCGATGGCGACGCGCACTACGACACGATTTCCGCGTTCATCAAATCCATGCGCGGCAGCGACCCGGACGCCACGCTCTACTGGCTGGCGAAGATGATTCACGCCGGCGAAGACCCGCGCTTCATCACGCGCCGGATGCTGATCGCGGCCGCGGAAGATGTGGGCCTCGCTGATCCGATGGCGCTGGTGCTCGCGAACGCGGCGCATCACGCGGCGGAATTTGTCGGCTGGCCGGAGGCGAGGATTCCGATTGCCGAGGCGGCGATTTATTTGGCGACGGCCAACAAGAGCAATAGCGCCTACCTCGCCATCGACGCCGCGCTCGCAGACGTGCGGGCCGGCCGCACGCTGCCGGTGCCGCCGCATTTGCGCGACGGACATTACCAAGGCGCGAAGCAACTCGGCCACGGCGTGGGCTACCAGTACGCGCATGACGCGCCGGAACATTTCGCGCCGCAGGATTATCTCGGCGCCTTCAAGCGTTATTACGAGCCGACGGAACAGGGCGTGGAAAAGAAGATCAAGGAGCGCGTGGATCGCTGGCGCGCGCTGACGGAGGAGGCGAAAAAGGCCTCACGCTAAGGACGCGAAGGAAACTGAAAGCTATGGACTGGATACAAATTCATCTCGCCCTCAATCACCTGCCGGTCATCGGCCTGCCGCTTGCGGTGTTGCTGCTGTTGATCGGCATGGTGCGGCGCAGTCAGGAAGTGATGAGGCTCGCGCTTTGGGCAGTCGCCCTGATGGCGGTGGCGGCCATCGCGATCAAATTCACCGGCGACTTCGCCGCCGAACAAGCGCCGGAAAAGTTTGCCCCCGTGAAAGAACTGGTCCTGCGCCACGAGCAAACGGGTGATCAGGTGACGACCAGCGTGTTCCTGCTCGGCTTGGCGGCCGCACTGGCGCTGGTGCTGGCGCGAAAGAACCGTCCGGTGCGGGTGTGGACTTTGCTGCTGGTCATGGTGCTGGGCGCGGCGACGACCGTGCTCTACATCCGTTGCGCCCACGCGGGAGGACAGATCAGCCATCCCGAATTGCGCGGTTAGCCGACGTTGCCGTTGACTTGGCTGCGCGCACACGAAACCTTCCCTCCATGAACTGTCCTGCGTGCGCCGCTCCGCTTGAGACTTTGAACGTCGATTCCTTAGCCGTCGATGTCTGCCGGAGTGGCTGCGGCGGAGTGTGGTTCGACAACTTCGAGCTGAAACGCGTGGACGCGCTGGATGAAAAGCTCGGCACCGCTCTCGCCCACCTAGAGTTCAACCCCGACGCCATCGTGCTCCCCGAGAAGCGTCCGTGTCCCAAGTGCGTCGGCTTCACGATGCTGCAACACAAGTTCAGCCGCGAGAAACCGGTCGTCGTGGATGAGTGCCCGAACTGCGGCGGCATCTGGCTGGACGGCGGCGAACTCGCGGAGATTCGCCAGCCGGTGACGACGAAGGACGAACGTCAGCGGCAGACGCAGAGTTTTTTCCATGAGTGTCTCGCCGTGGAACTGGCCGCACTGCGCGCCCAACGTGCGCCGCGCCTCTAGCCCGTCTCGCCGTCCCACCGACTACTTGTTCCGCTGCAACAAATACGTCGCCAGCGCTTCCAGCGCCTCCGCCTTCCCCCGAAAAATTTTCAACGCACTGAAAGCGTTGCTCGTCAGCTTGCGCGCGATGCCGCGTGATTTCTCCAGACCAACAATGGAGGGGTAGGTCGCCTTCTGGGCTTTGGTGTCCTTGCCTGCCGTCTTGCCGAGTTGCTCGCTGGTCTGCGTGATGTCGAGGATGTCGTCGATGATTTGAAACGCGAGTCCGACGTTGTAGCCGAAGTCCGTGAGCGCCTGGAGCTGCGCCGCCGAACAGTTCGCGCTCATGCCGCCGAGTCGCACGGAGCAGCAGAGCAGGGCGGAGGTCTTGCGCTCGTGAATGTATTTCAATTCCGCTGCGGCAATTTTTTTTCCCTCGCCTTCGAGGTCCGCGACCTGGCCGGCGATCAGTTGCTGCGAGCCGGACGCGCGCGCCAGTTCCAGCACGAGCGTCTGGTGCGGATAGCGTTTCCAGCCGAGCGCCTGGGCCGTGATTTCAAACGCCTGGGTCAGCAGCGCATCGCCGGCCAGCACGGCGATGCCTTCGCCGAACACTTTGTGGTTCGTCGGCTTGCCCCGGCGGAAGTCATCGTTGTCCATCGCGGGCAGGTCATCGTGAATCAGCGAGTAGGTGTGGATGCACTCGACGGCGCAGGCGAGCGGCAGCGCGTCGGGGATTTTGCCGCCGCAGGCCTCGGCGGCGGCGAGCGTCAGGGCCGGACGCATCCGCTTGCCGCCGGCGAAGATCGAGTAGCGCATCGCGCGGTGAATCGTCGCGGGCTTCGTTTTTTCCTTGGGCAGAAAATGATCCAGCGCCCGGTTGACCTCGGCGCTGCGCACGTCGAGGTAGCGTGACAAATCAAAAGACCCGGTGCGCCGTGCTCCGGCGCGCGTGGCGGTGACAGACATGGGCGCGTTGTAGGCAAAGCTTTCAACGCGTGCAAGCCAGCGGTGAATTTTCAGCGGTGAATTTTCTCAGGTCCGGAATGCAGAAGGAATTCTGGCCACGATTTCCGCAGGACGCAGGTTTGACACTCCGCGCCCCACCCGGCACAACCTCCGGCGCATGGAATGGCTTAACTGGATTTATCTGCCCGAAGCGTGGATCAGCCTCGTGACCCTCACGGTGCTGGAGATTGTGCTCGGCATCGACAACATCGTTTTCATCGCGATTCTTGCCGGGAAGCTGCCGGCGCATCAGCAGAAGAAGGCGCGGCAGCTTGGACTCACGCTCGCCCTCGTCACGCGCATCCTGCTGCTCTGCGGCCTGGCCGGGATGGTGAAACTCACCACCCCGCTCTTCACCCTGCCGCTCTTCGGCAAGGAGTGGGGGCTGTCCGGGCGCGATTTGATCCTGCTCATCGGCGGGCTGTTCCTGCTCTACAAGGCCACGCACGAAATTCACGAGAAGCTGGAAGGCGTGGACGGTGAGAAGACCAACCGCATTGCGCCCACCTTCAAGTCGGTCATCTTCCAAATCCTCATCCTCGACATCGTGTTCTCGCTCGATTCCGTGATCACCGCGGTGGGCATGGCGAAACACCTGCCGGTGATGATCATCGCGGTCATTCTGGCCGTCGGCTTTATGCTGTTAATGGGCGGCAAGATCAGCGCGTTCGTCGAGAAGCATCCGACGATCAAGATGCTCGCGCTCAGTTTCCTCCTGCTCATCGGCGTGGCGTTGGTGGCGGAGTCGTTCCATCGCGAGATTCCCAAGGGCTACATTTACTTCGCCATGGCCTTCAGCGTCGGCGTGGAAATGTTGAACCTCAAAATGCGGAAGAAGGCGAAGGCGCCGGTGGAACTGCACCAGCCGTATCGTTGAGGCCGGGGGCGCGTTCAAGTTGTCCTTCGCCGGACGGTCGCTGAGTGGGAAGATTTTTTCGGGAATAAAATTCTTCCGCCCGTGCCTTGCCCGTTTTCCGGCCAAGTCCTATTTTCGCGCCATGAGCGCTGTCGAAGTGATGATTCGGATCGCCGAGCAAACATTGACCAAAAAAAAGCTGGGCGAGTTGCTGACATTGTTTTGCGCCGCCGGCTCCTGATTTTGCATGACTGCCATTGAACCCGCTCCGCCATTCGCCAATTCCAACCCGCCCTCGACGGAGACCGTCATCGCCGTGCGCGGGTTGACGAAGGTCTTCAAGGACTTCTGGGGCCGGCCCAAGGCGCGGGCGGTGGACGGCGTGGACTTCGAAGTGCGGCGTGGCGAGGTGTTCGGGCTGCTTGGGCCGAACGGCTCCGGCAAGTCCACGACGATCAAGATGCTGCTCGGGTTGCTGCATCCGACCAAGGGCGTGATCGAAGTCTTCGGCCGCTCGCCGCGCGACGTGAAGACGAAAGCGCGCATCGGCTATCTGCCGGAGGAGTCCTATTTGTATCGCTACCTCGACTCGCGCGAGACGCTGGATTTCTTCGGGAACCTGTTCACGCTGCCGAAGGAGGAACGCGCGCGGCGCTCGGAGCAATTGCTCGACATGGTGGGCCTGACCGGTGCGCGCACGCGGGCCGTGGGCGAATTCTCGAAGGGCATGCAGCGCCGCATTGGACTGGCGCAGGCGCTCATCAATGATCCCGATCTCGTAATTCTCGACGAGCCGACGGCGGGACTCGATCCCATCGGCTGTCGCGAAGTGAAAGACCTTATCGTGGCGCTGGCCCGGCGCGGCAAGACGGTGATTCTCAGCAGCCATCTGCTCTCGGATGTCGAGGACGTGTGCGACCGTGTGGTGATTTATTACGGCGGGAAGATTCAGGCGCAGGGAACTTTGAAAGAACTTTTGGCCACGCCGGATGCGGTGCGCATCACCACACCGACCTTGCCCCGCGCGACTATGGAGAGGGTGCTCGAAATCATCCGCCGCGACGTGAGCGACGACAAAGTGCGAGTCGATACGCCCACGCAGAACCTCGAAAGCTACTTCCTCGCCGTGGTGGAAAAAGCTCGTGCGCAGTCGGCGGAGACTTCCGGCGCGGTGGGTGGCGCGAAGGTGGCGGCGTACTTGAAGGGTGATGGTGGGACCGCGCCGGCCTCGGAGAAGATTTTGGAACGGTTCACCGCGCCGACGGTGAGGGCGAAAGAGGAGGCAGCCGTCATTACTCCAAGTGCGCCGACCGTGAATGAAGTGAAGCTGGCTTCGCTCACGCAGTCCGCGCCGACAACGCCTGCCGCTTCAGAGAAACCGGTGGAGCCGGCAAAGCCCGTGGACTTGAGCAAGGCGAACGACAAGTTGTCGTCGTTGTTGGGGAAGAAGCCATGAGTGTGGCGGTAAGCGCGACAAGCGTCGCAGCCCCGAAGGGGCGTCATTCGATAGCCCAGGGCACAGCCCTGGGAAAACGGTCGGTATGTGAACAAGCCCTGAAAGGGCGACACACGTCGGGAGTGCCGCCCCTTCAGGGCATGAGGCGAATCGGACCTCACACCCAGGGCTTTGCCCTGGGCTGTCGAATGGCGGCCTTTCAGGCCTGGACTTGCGTCTGCTCCGGGCAGAAGAAGATGAACACGCGGACTCGGCGGTCCGCGCTCCACTGAACATGCAACG
>JBBQYK010000186.1:0-10298 GCA_038208765.1 Verrucomicrobiota bacterium | reverse complement strand
GGTGGAGTTCCGCCGTCCCGCCGGGACGAAAACACTTTCCCACCGCCCACCCGGCACTTCGTGCCGGGCTAATTTCCTGCGGTCGCTCCGCGACCAAAAGCCCTTGCCGAGGCTCAACGACAACAGTGGCAAGATGCACCCAGCTATCTGGGAGCATCCAATCTTTGACCCCCCGCCGAAGAAGACGATCAAACACTCGTCGGACCGGCGCTGGACACCGATGGACTTCATTTCACCTTTCCAACCGCCGTTCACTTGGTCGGAGAAGTCGGCCCTTGGCTGCGCAAAAGGATGTCGAGCATCTCGCGCGCTTCCTGGTTGTTGGGGCTGAGTTGCAGGGCGCGCTGCAACTGTTCAATGGCTTCCGGCACCCGATTCAACCGGCCCAGCGCCTGGCCCCAGCGGATGTAGGCGTAGGTCAAATCCGGCTTGAAGCGCGTTGCATTCTGAAAAGCCTCGATGGCGCGCCCCGGATCACGCTGGTTGATCAGGCAGAGTCCCAGGTTGAACCACGCTTCCGCCAGCTTGGGATTAATCCGGAGGGCTTCACGATAGCTCGACTCGGCGTCCGCATACCTCGCTTGGGCGAAGAGCGCGCTGCCCAATTCCGTGCGCGCCGCGACCGAGTCCGGATCGAGTTGCACGGCCCGACGCAGGGCGCGCTCCGCGGCGGCCGCATCGCCGGCCTGACGCAACGCCTTGCCGAAGACCAGCCAGGCCTGCACGCGATCGGGATACTGCGCGACCGCGCTTTGCATCAGCGCGACGGCGTTGGTGACGTAGCCCAGCCCGAGCCAGCTCTCGGCGGTGTCCGCCATGGCGGTGAGTCCGGTTCGAAGCTGGTTGATCTCAATTAAAAACGGGTCGGGCCACACATGCTTTTCGGGCAACTGCGCGGCCCGGCGGAAAGCGGCCTCGGCGGCGGCCGGATCGCCGGAACGTTGTAGAATCGCGCCGAGCAAGGTGTGGGATGCCTTGACGTCCGGGGCGAATTGAATGGACCGATTCAAGTAATCCAGGGCCGCGCGCGGCTGGTTGCGGGCGACGGCCAGCCGCGCCGAGCAAAGCAAGGCCCGGGGATTGGCTGGTTCGCGTTTCAACACCGGCTCAGTTTCTGCCTGCGCCTCGTCGAGCCGGCCCCGTTCGATCAGCAATTCCGCCAGACGTAAATGGGGCGCCGGCAAGTCGCCGGCAAGTTTGGCGGCGCGCTGCAAACTGGGCAGGGCCGCCCCCGGATCTTCCCCCGACCGCGCCAGGCCGCGCAGGTACGCCCAGCGCGGTTCGAGCGGCTCAAACCGCTCGGCCTGCGCGAAACAAAGGTCCGCCTCGGGCAGAATATCGTGAATGCTCAGCACCATGCCCAGCCGCCCCCAAGCCGGACCCGAGCGCGGCGATTTCCGCACGGCGGCGCGCGCCTCTTCGATGGCTTTGAGGATGGCCGGGTCCGAGCCGGGTAATCTGATGAGGGGCGGTTCCGGAGGAGCGTTCTGCCGCCAGAAATAAACACCACCACCCGCCAGCGCCAGCACACACAGCGCGAGGGCAAATCGGCGGCGGTTGCGGCGGACCGGCGACTTCGGTTGCGGACGCGCGGCCGGCGAATGGTGTTTGGATCGGCTCTTGGCCACGTTAATTTTTAGTCGAGCAGTTGACCCTGACCCCGGCGCAACACGATCAATTGATCCGCCCCCACGCCCGGAAATGATTCCTGCTTCCCATCGGGCCAGAGCACGGTGATCGCGTCCACACGCGAAGCCGGGCCCAGTCCGAAGTGGGCGCGCGGGTCATTGCTGCAAACGTAGCTGTAACCCGGATTGATCCACGACACCTGCCGCCGCCCGCCGGCCTGCACGCTGACTTCGGCTCCGTACGCATCACGCCCGCCCAGCGCGGGATCAATCGCCCGCACCATCAACCAGTGACCGCGACGGGGCGCGACATTGCGGTAGAGCCGCGCCGGCGAAGCCACGGCCGTGACGAGCAAGTCCATCGCGCCATCTCCGTCGATGTCGCCGCAAGCCAGGCCACGCCCGACCACGGGCGTTCCACAGAAAGGAGGATTCTCCGGTGAGACATCGCGGAACTTGCCCGATCCCATGTTGGCGAACAACTGGTTGCGGTCACCATAAGCACTCCAGTGCGGCCCCAACTCGGGAATCACCTGCGCCATCCCGCCGGTTGGTGTTCCGCGCCGCACGCGCCCGTTCACGATCGCCAAGTCGGAAAACCCATCCTGATCAAAGTCGGCGAAGACCGTGCCAAAACCCGTGCCGCGCCAGGCCGTGTTGGCCAGCCCCGCCGCCGCCGTGCTTTCCTGGAACAGCCCGCGCGGGCCTTGCTTCCACAGCGCGTTGTTCTCTTCCGTCAGGTGAGTGATGAAAATATCGAGCAGGCCGTCCCCATCGACGTCCCCGGTCGCGATGCCCATGTTGGCGTCCGCTCCGCCCATCGCGTTGTAAGCGATGCCGCGCCGTCCCGCCTCGTTGCGAAATGTGCCATCGCGCTGATTGATCCAGAGGCAGTTCGGCTTCGCGTCGTTGGCGACCAAAATATCGGGCCAGCGATCCCCGTCAAAGTCGGCGCAGACCACGCCCAGCCCGGGGCCGGGCAGATCCCCCAGGCCGGATTTGACCGTCACGTCCTCGAAACGAACGGCGTGGTTCGTGGCGGAAGCCACGCGACCCAAATTGTGAAAGAGTCTCGACACCGTGCCGGGCCGCGAATTTGGCCCGCAGTATTCCGGCTGGCCCGCGCGGTCAAAGCACCTCTCCGATTCCAGATAGTCGATGTAATTGGCGACCACGAGGTCCAGCCAGCCGTCCCGGTCATAATCGAAGAACGCCGCGGACGTGGCCCATTGCGGATTGTCCAGCCCCGCCGGTTTCGTGATGTCGATGAAGCGGCCTCCGCCCTGGTTCAGAAACAGCCGCACCCCTCCATACTCGGTCACGAGCACATCGGGCCGGCCGTCGTTGTTGATGTCGCCGATGGCCACGCCCATGCCATAACCCGCCACGTCCAGCCCCGAGCCGGCACTCACGTCAGAAAATTTACCGTCCGCACCCTGATGAAACAGCCGGTTCACGGAAGTGGATTTCGGGCCGGCATTCTGCACGAGATAAATGTCCAGCCGCCCATCATTGTCGTAATCAAACAAGGCCGCTCCCGAGCCAACCGTCTCGGGCATGAAATAGCGGCCCAGCGTTCCGACATCGTGCGTGAAGTTGATTCCCGATTTTGCCGTGATGTCTTCAAACCAGACCGGACCCGCAGTGGCCTGCTCGGTTTTAGACGGACGACACCCGAGACCGCAGAGCGGGAGGAGGAGAAAAAAAATAAATCTTCCGGCCCAGGGGAAACCGCGCGGCCAGAAAAAACGCCCGGCCGGGCGGGAAGCGAATTCCAGAGAGCGGCGCAGGTTCATGGCTTGGGGGCCGGCACGGTGATCTCCCGCGCGCCAGGAGGAATTTCCGTGGTGGTGGTCTGCCCGCCCGGCCACCGGACCAGAATTTGCGCAGGCCCGGTCCCGCCCATGATTTGCACCGCACCATCCTGCGACCAGTAGCCGGAGCCGGCGTGGACTTCGCGGGCCGCCCCCAATCGCGCACCGGATTTCAAACGCAGCACCGCACCCACTCCGGTCGGGTTGCCGGGCGGGCCGTTCAGCCGCACGCGCCAGCCGGGACGGGCCGTGACATTTTGCCAGAGCGTGGTCGGCGCGCCGTTCTGGGTCACCGCCAGATCGACGCGACCATCTTCGTTGAAGTCCGCCAGCGCCGCGCCACGCTGCTCGCCATAAATTTTCACACCAGATTCCTGACCGGAAATCGGACGCAGTTGGCCGGAACCGTCCCCGCGCAGCCAGAGTCCGCGCCCCGCATCCAGGCGAGGAATTTCCGGGCGCAGGGCGAAAAAATTCTGGCCCAGGAAAACATCTTCATGCCCGTCGCCATCCACATCGGCCACGTTGATGGAAAACACCGGCGCGACCTGGGCCTCGAAGGGCAGCTCGACGACCTCGAAACGGTTGCTCCGGTTCAGAAAAACCATCGAGGCCATGGTGGTGGCCCGCAGTTCGAGCGCACGCGATTGTGGGAAACCAATGACCTCCTGGACGCTCGCTTCACTGTAGGCCTGGTAGTTCGCAAAGCGCGCGCGCAGAAACGGCATCGACGCGGCGAGCGAATTCAACATCCGCACGGGAGCCACCACGCCGGTGCTGGGATCGGTTTCCGCTTCCAGCAAGTCCATCGCGCCGCCACCGCTCAAGTCGCCGTAAAAAATCCGCGCGGGCCGCGTGGGAGTCGCCGACCAGGCGGTGTTCAGGCCCCAGTTGCCCGCGATGAGGTCAGGCCTCCCATCGCCGTCGAGGTCGCCGGTCGTCACGCTGTTCCACCAACCGGTCAGATCGTTGAGGGTGGAGAGTTGCGGGTCGAGGGCCGTGCCAAACACGCCCGCGTTCCAGGGCGTGAGCTTGCCGCGGGCATTGCGGAAGAGGCGCAGCGGACCCCATTGGCAGGCGAGAACGAGTTCGGGAAAACCGTCGCCGTCCAGATCGCTCCAAACTGCACCGCTGACCAGTCCGATATTTTCCAGCGCGCGGGAATTCTCCGCGTCGAGCGACAACTGCTTCCCATCGTGCCGAAAAATTCGCGACGAGGCGGCCTCGGGAAATCGTCCGGGAATGGCCCGTCCGCCGACGAACAAATCAAGATCGCCGTCGCCATCAAAGTCCGCCACCGCCAGCGGCCCGGCGCTGGAGGCGGATTCTGGCAGCGTCGCGCCGGCCTTGAGCGCGTCGTTGCTCGCATCGATCTGGAGCACGGCGGGATGATTCGCCACCTCGTAACTGGCCAGGCCGATCAGCAACGCGCGCCGGCCCGGCGCAGGTGTCCAGCCGACGATGCCGGTGGCGTCATCCGGCAGCACCAGTCCGGCGGGCGGTTCCATTTTGGCAAACCCGCCCTTCCCATCGCCGCGGAAAAAGGCCGGCCCGCCGCCGCGTCCGCTGCCAATGATCAAATCGTCGTGGCCATCGCCATCCAGATCATGCCACGCCACGGCCGGCCCGAGCTGGCTCAACTTGAAGGGCAGCAACGGCTGGCGCACGTAGTCGTCAAAGTTTTCCTCGAAGTGCGTGTGGGCGATGGACGCGCTGACGTCCTTGAACAGCGGTGCCGGACTTTGGACTTTGGACTTTGGACCTTGGACAGCCCCTGATTCATCGACCTCGTAAATCCGATTCGCCGCCACGCCAGCGACCCGGCTCACACGCCCGTTGCGCCAGGTCACTTCAATCGTCATCTCGCCCACGGCTTTCCCCGCCGCAAACACCAGCATCGGATCGGAGCCGGACATGTAGCGCCCGCCGCTGATCACTTCCTGGCTTTGCATGGGCACGGTGCCGCCGAGCAGTTTGATTTTCGCGCCGATGCCCTGCGTGTTGGGGGCCAGCCCTTGCAAGCGCACCGCCACGCGCGGCGCGCTCGAGTTGTTGCGATACAGGCCGGCGGGCGCGCCCAGATTGTTCACCGCCACATCGAGATCGCCGTCGCCATCGAGATCGGCGAGGGCGATGCCGTGATGCACGCCGGGCGTGTTCAAACCCCATTCGACGGTGGTTTCCGTGAAGCGATACTGGCCCCGGTTCTGGTAGGCCACGATGGGCGTGTCCAGCCGGGGATAGTAGCGCGCGTTAAGAACCTTCTCCGTGATGAACGCCTCGTGCGCCGTCATCATCTTGCCCTGGTATTGAATCATCCCGCCGCCCTTGGGACGCGGATGGGGCGTGCCGCGAATGATCGCTCCCGCGTCCAGGTCCTGCACGTCCTTGAAGTGACCGGTCGTGATGAGCACGTCCTCGTAGCCGTCTAAATCCACGTCCAGAAATACAGGTTGCCACGCCCATTCCGCGGCCGACAGGCCGACCAGATCCGCAATCTCCGCGAACGTCCCGTCGCCACGGTTTTGCAGCAGCGTGTTGCGCATGATCTGCGGACGGTCGTCCATCGCGCCGATCATTGAGGCCACGGGACGTTGCGCCAGCGTCTGCCGTTTGCGCAGCCGGTGATCGCGGCTCAACATGTCCACGATCAGAATATCCTGGTGGCCGGAACGGTTCAGGTCGGCGAAATCCACGCCCATCGAACTGGCGCTGGTGTGGCGCACGGCGAGTTTGGCCATAGCGCGGAAATGTCCCCGGCCGTCGTTGATCCAGATGCGGTCAGGCGACCAGTAGTCGTTGCAAACGTACAAGTCGGGCCACCCGTCGCCATTCAAGTCGCGAAAGGTGGCGGACAATCCCCAGTCCAGCGGCGCGCTCGCGAGCGGCCGGCCGTCCTCGTCGAGGAACGCGCCATTGGTCCAGGACACCGGCGTGAAATGTCCCCGGCCATCGTTGAGCAGGAGCAGGTCCGGCTCGCCATATTCGATCACCTGGCCGTTGTTGACGACCAGCCGGTCTTTCAGATGCGGCGGAATGGTCAACTGCCCGCGCAGCATCTGGATGTCCACCTGGCCACGATCCCGGATGTCATCCGTGCGGTTGTTGCACACGTACAAGTCGAGCGTGCCGTTGCCATCCGCATCTGCGAGCGCGAGCGTGACACTGCCATGTTTGCTGCCCGTGCCGGCCATGGTCGTGGTGTCCGCAAATTTCCCGCGCCCGTCGTTCGTGAAGCAAAGCGCGCCGCTGCCGGTGGTGGTGATCAACAGATCCAGCGCGGCGTCCCCGTTCACGTCGGCAAAGACCGCACCGCGATAGTTCTGCCCCGGACAGACGATGCCGGAGCCGTCCGTAACGTCCTTGAATTTCCACTGCCCCAGATTTTTGAAGAGCTTGTTGCTCCCTTCGAGGCTGCAAAAATAAAGATCGGGCAGCCCGTCACGGTCGAAGTCGCCCGCCGCCACGCCCGAGCCATTCGACAGCACGCGGTTGGAGCCGCCCTTCCATTCGTCGAGCCGGTTCGTGAACAGAATCCCCGTCAGCTCCGGCGAGAGCGGCGTGAAGCCCGCCCGCCCGCCCGCCGGCACGGACAGCTCCGCCCACTTGAAGCCCGGCTCCGCACGCCAGACCCGGCCCTCTCCACGCACCGCTTCCGCCGCCCACAACGCCGCCGGAAGGAGGGTGAGCAAAATCAGGAATTGTTTCTGAAAATACATTGCCGCCACAATGATGGTGGTCGTTCTCTCAGAAACGAAGCAACGGGGCAATGTGGAACCCAATGACGCTCATCCCGCCCGCGCGTCTTGTCTCCCTCACAGACTCCATCCGGGACGATACGCCGAGCGCAGAAAAGCGTTGGCCGCCTCATGGTTGGTGAAACGCATCGCCTTGTCATCCCAGCGCAACGTCTGACCAGGAAAACGAATGGCGATCAGGCCAAGCAACGCCACCTGGGTGAGCGGCCCGCCATAATTAAAATTCGAACCGGCCTGACGTCCCGTGCGGATGGCCTCGATCCAATCCCAAGCGTGCCCTTTGACTCGCGCGATTTTTTCGGGCGGCGCACTCTTACCCGAGTGTTGATCCATGAGGCTGTCCGGCAGCAGTCGGCAATTGGAACCACCGTGCGAGCCGTGAACGATCATGCCTTTGTCGCCAAAGAGAATGGCACCGGTGCCGGGAACTTTCTCGTCGGCTGGAAAATCCTTGGGCTTCGGAATCATGGTACTCCCGTCGTGCCACACGAGTTTGACCGGTCCGCGACCGTTCCGGGCTGGGAATTCAAACGTGATCCGGGAACCCGGAGGATAGGTCAGCCCATGCTTCGAGGGATCATAATTGGTCACCTCCGCCTGCACCGTGGTGGGCGCATCCAAATCCAGCGCCCAGTAAGCCGGATCCACCACATGACAAATCCAATCGCCAATTACCCCGCCGCCAAAAGGCATCCACCCGCGCCAGTTCCAAGGCACCCAGAGCGGCGAGTAGGGACGAAACTCCACCGGTCCAAGCCAGAGATCGTAGTCGAGCGTTTTGGGCACCTCATGGCGCTCATCGACCTTGGCGAGGTTGGAAATCTGGCTATAGACATTTTTGAAAGCGTCACAGCCCGCGTGAATGGTGTGAACCTGGCCGACAGCTCCCGCCCAAACCCATTCGCAGAGCCGGCGAATGGAGCCGCTGGAATGCCCCTGATTACCGAGTTGCGTCACCACTTTGTATTTGTTCGCCGCGGCCATGAGTTCGCGCACTTCGTGGACCGTGTGGGCCAGCGGCTTCTCGCAATAGACATGCTTGCCGCGCCGCATCGCTTCCATGGCAATGACCGCGTGCGTGTGATCCGGCGTGCCAATGATCACGGCGTCGATCTCCTTCCCCATCTTGTCGAGCATCACGCGGTAATCTTTGAACTGTTTCGCGCCGGGATATTTGGCGAATTCCTTGCCCGCGTACTTCTCATCCACATCGCACAACGCGACGAAGTTGTGGCCCAGTCCGGCCACCTCGCCCACGTCCGCCCCGCCCCGGCTGCCGATGCCGATGCCGGCCACGTTGAGCTTCGCATTGGGGGAAAGTATTTCCGCGCCGGTCAACAGACGGCCCGGAAGAATGTTGAACAGCGCCACGCCTGCGGCGGTGCGTTGGAGGAAGTGGCGGCGATTGGTCTGCGGCAATGCGTTCTTTTTCATGTTTGGCAATGAGTTCGTGGTTCGGCGTGTTTTGACGTTCCCACACCGGGGTGGCCTTCGTTTTTTGTTTCCCGAATCCATTTTCGTTCCGACACCGCTCTTCTTGGAAGGCCGAGTTGGAACTCAGGAACACAGGAAAAGCGGCGCGGCCTTTTCTTCTCATCCTGAGTTCCTGAGTTCCAAATCCAAAAAGACCCATCACCCTGCCCGCCCGGCGCTTGAGTATTTCGGTCCCATCAGAAACATTGCGGGCACCATGCCTTGGATTTTGATCGCCTTGATTTGCGCAGCGTCGGTCGCCTCGCCCGTGCGGGCGGCAGACACGGAGGAGCAGCAGAAGCTCAACACGGCTGTCGAGGCGCTCACGCGCATGAACAAGGCGACCCACGCTGAGAAGCCCGCCATCCAGGCCGCCGTCCAGCGCGTGCTCGGGAAATCGCGCGGCACGCCGAACTTCGTCAAACTCGTCCGCCATTTCGCGCTCACCAATCAAAGTGCCGGCCTGCTCGAAGTCGCCGCCGCCCTGCCCTCGGATGAGTACGGCGTGGAAGCCATCCGGCTCGTGATCGCGAGCGGCGACACCGCCTCCGTACGGAGTGCGTTGCAATCCACCAACGCCGCGCGCCTCGCCGAAGCTCTCGGCCACGCGCAGGAGAAACAGGCCGTGCCGTGGCTCACCCCGCTCGTCACGGATGAAACGCGCGACGTTGCCACTCGCCGCAACGCCTTGCGCGCGCTCGCACAGACTCAAGACGGCGCGAAAGCCCTGCTCGCTCTCGCGCGTGAAGACAAGCTTCCGGAGAATTTGAAATTCCTCGCCGCCTCGGAACTCAACGCCGCGCGCTGGCCCGCCATCCAGTCTGAAGCCGCGAAAATTCTTCCCCTGCCCGCCGGGCAAAATTCCAAGCCGCTGCCGCCCGTTTCCGAATTGATCAAGTTGAAGGGCGACATCGCCAAGGGCGCGGAAGTTTTCCGTCGCGACGCCACCAGTTGCATCAAGTGCCATCAGGTGCGCGGCGAGGGGCGCGACCTCGGCCCGGCGCTTTCCGAGATTGGCACCAAGCTGCCGAAGGAAGCGCTTTACGAATCCATCCTCGATCCCAGCGCAGGCGTGTCCTTCGGCTTCGAGGCGTGGCAGGTGGAACTCAAATCCGGCGACGAAGCCTTCGGCATCAAGGCCAGCGAGACGGCGGACGAAGTCGCGATCAAGGACGCCAACGGCATCATCACGCGCCACCAACGCAGCGCCATCGCCTCCATGCGGCAGATGAAATCCTCGCTGATGCCGGCGGGCTTGCAGATGACGGTGACGCAGCAGGAGCTGGTGGATTTAGTGGAGTACCTGGCCTCATTGAAGAAAAGTAATCAGTAGGTCAGTAATCAGTGAAACAGTCAGCAGTCCGTCGAGGCGCATTCTCGGTTTTCACTGACCTCCTGATTAGTGATTACTAACGACAAGCACATGACCTTCACCAACGCCCAACTCATTCTGCCGGACTCGATTCAACGCGGTTCACTGACCGTGCGCAACGGATGCATCGCGCGCGGGAGCCGGAGCGCCGGTCTCCGGCCCGGCTCGATCGACCTGCGCGGCGGCTACCTCGCGCCGGGCTTCATCGACCTGCACATTCATGGTGCGGTCGGGCGCGACACGATGGAGGCGA
>JBBQYK010000185.1:0-10303 GCA_038208765.1 Verrucomicrobiota bacterium | reverse complement strand
AAGGCTCAAGGGGCGTTGCAGGACGCGCAGCGTCTCGCGCAGGAACACGGACATCAGGCCTTTGATGGCGAGCATCTGTTGCTCGCCCTGCTGCGCCAGAGCGAAGGCTTGATTCAGCCGCTGCTGCAAAAGCTGGGCGTGCCGCCCGCGCGCGTGGAGCAGGACTTGCAGACGGAACTCGCCCGTCGCGCCAAGGTGCAGGGCGGCGGCGAGGCGTATCCCACTCCCGAGTTTCGCAAGACGCTCGAAGCCGCCGAGAAGGAAGCCCACAAGCTCAAGGATGACTTCGTCAGCACCGAGCATCTTCTGCTCGGCCTGCTGGACGAAGGCGGCGCGTCGCTGAAAAAGATTTTCGCCGCGCACAAAGTTTCACGCGATGAAGTGCTCAAGGCGCTCGCTGACCTGCGGGGCAACCAGCGTGTGACCGACCAGAATCCCGAGGACAAGTTTCAGGCCCTGGAAAAATACGGGCGCGACCTCACCGCCGCCGCGCGCCAGGGAAAAATTGATCCCGTCATCGGACGCGACGAGGAAATCCGCCGCGTCATGCAGGTGCTCATGCGGCGCACGAAGAACAATCCGGTGCTCATCGGTGAGCCGGGCGTGGGCAAGACGGCCATCGTCGAGGGCCTCGCGCGGCGCATCGTGAGCGGCGACGTGCCGGAGGGCTTGAAGAACAAGAAGCTCGTGGCGATGGACCTGAGCGCGATGATCGCGGGCGCCAAGTTTCGCGGTGAATTTGAGGAACGGCTGAAAGCCTTCCTCAAGGAAGTCACGTCCAGCGAAGGGCGCGTCATTCTCTTCATCGACGAATTGCACACGCTCGTCGGTGCGGGCGCGGCAGAAGGCGCGAGCGACGCGGCCAACATGCTCAAGCCCCAGCTCGCGCGCGGCGAACTGCGCTGCATCGGCGCGACGACGCTCGACGAGTATCGCAAGCACATCGAGAAAGACCCCGCATTGGAGCGGCGCTTCCAGCCCGTGCAAGTCGCCGAGCCGAGCGTCGAGGCGACCATCGCGATTCTGCGCGGACTCAAGGAACGCTACGAAGTGCATCACGGCGTGCGCATCCAGGATTCGGCGCTCGTAGCTGCCGCCACGCTCTCGCACCGCTACATCACGGATCGTTTTCTGCCCGACAAGGCGGTGGACTTGATTGACGAGTCCGCCTCTCGCCTGCGCATGGAACTCGATTCCATGCCGACGGAGGTTGATCAACTCGAACGCCAAATCATGCAGTTCGAGATCGAGCAGAACGCGCTCAAGAAGGAGAAAGACCCGGCCGCGAAAGAGCGGCTGAAGAAAATCGAAAAGCAACTTGCCGAGTTGAAAGAGAAGTCGTCGCAGCTCAAAGCGCAGTGGCAGAACGAGAAGGCCGCCATCAACGCCGTGGGCCTCGTCAACGGCCAGTTGGAGCAGGCGAAGCTGGAACTGGAGAAGGCCCAGCGCAGCGGTGACTTGAACAAGGCCGCGCAGATTCAGTACGGCACCATTCCAGATTTGCAGCAGAAGCTCGCGGGTGCCGAGAAAGCCTCGAATGAAAGCACCGGCGGCAACCGACTGCTCAGCCAGGAAGTCACCGACGAGGACATCGCGAAAGTCGTGGCCGCGTGGACCGGCATTCCCGTGACTAAGATGCTCGAAGGCGAACGCCAGAAACTCGTGAGGATGGAGGAGCGTTTGCAGCAGCGCGTCATCGGGCAGCAGGAAGCTGTTCATGCCGTGTCGAATGCCGTGCGGCGCGCGCGCAGCGGGTTGCAGGATCCGAATCGTCCCATCGGCTCGTTCATTTTTCTCGGTCCCACCGGCGTCGGCAAAACCGAGCTGGCCCGCGCGCTCGCGGAATTTCTCTTCGACGACGAGGGCGCGATGATTCGCATCGACATGAGCGAATACATGGAGAAGCACAGCGTGGCGCGGCTCATCGGCGCGCCGCCCGGCTACGTCGGTTACGAGGAAGGCGGCCAGCTCAGCGAAGCCGTGCGCCGCCGGCCTTACGCCGTGATTCTCTTCGACGAGATCGAGAAGGCGCACCACGACGTCTTCAACGTGCTGCTGCAAGTCCTCGACGACGGACGCCTCACCGACGGTCAGGGCCGCACCGTGGATTTCAAGAACGCCGTCATCATCATGACGAGCAACATTGGCTCGCCGATCATCCAGGAACATTTTGCCCAAGCGGAAAGTGGAAAGCAGAAAGCCGAAACGGGGGAACTGGATCGCGTGGTCATGGCGGAGTTGAAGAAGCATTTCCGTCCCGAGTTTTTGAACCGCGTGGATGACACGATCATTTTCCACAGCCTGCGCCGCGACGAGCTGGTGCGGATCGTGGACATCCAGTTGCAGCGCGTGGAGAAGCGGCTGGCGCAGCAGAATCTCCGGCTCGAACTCGACGACGCGGCGAAGGCACTCCTCGCGCAGGAAGGCTACGACCCGCAGTTCGGTGCGCGCCCGCTCAAGCGCTCCATCCAGGAGCACCTGCTCGACCCGCTCGCCACTCGGTTGCTGGAGGGTGAGTTCAAGCCCGGCGACCACGTCAAAGTCTCGGCGAAAGATGGCGAACTGACGTTTGAGAAAAGCTGAGACGCGGAACGCGAGGGCATTTTTCGATTCAGGAATCGGCCTTCTTCCCGCATGGTGCGCCCATGCAAACGGAGTTTTCAGTGGAACACATTGGCCTCGCCGCGCAGGACACCACGGCGCTCAAGGATTGGTATGTGCGCTCGCTCGGCGCGCGCGTCGTCTTCACGAATGGCGAGCATCCGCCCGCCTGGTTCATCGAACTGCCGGGCGGCGTGTGGGTGGAGATTTATCAGGGCACCTACGGCGCGAAGGAAATCAGTGACAACAAGCTGCAAGGCTGGCGGCATCTCGCGCTGACCGTCGAATCCATTGAGAACGCGCGGCATGAATTGCAGAGCCGCGGCGTGAGCATCACGGAGCAAATCAAACCGGCCGGCGGCGGCGGGCGCGTGCTGTTCTTCCAAGACCCCGATGGCAACTTGCTGCATCTGGTCGAGCGCGGGGCGGACTCGAAACTGCGGCGGGCGTGAACGCCGCGCTCCCGTGGCGAAGTGATCGTCAGGCAAACTTTTTCCACAGCAGCACGAAGGCGGGCGCGAAATCCTGCGGGCGCTCGTTCACCCACTGCGTCACGCGTTCGCGCGTGAACCAGTCGCCACGCTCGATCTCCTCCGGGTGCAACGCGAACGGCCCTTCGCTCGCGCCCTCGTAAAGCCACACGAACTCCTGCCCCGTTTCGGCGCACGGGCTCACCTTGCCTACGCGGCGCGGCGGTGTGCTCACGATCAGGCCAATCTCCTCGCGCAGTTCGCGCACCGCGCAGGCGTCGTAATCTTCGCCGCTGTCGAGATGGCCGGAGGCGGAAGAGTCCCACCGGCCGGGCGAACTGTCCTTGCTCATCGAACGCTTCTGCAAAAAAATCTCGCCGCGCGCGTTGAAAATAAAGACGTGAATGGCGCGGTGCATCAATCCGGTGCGATGCACTTCACGTCTGGGCGCGCGGCCCACGACTTCATCGCGCTCGTTCACCACGTCAAAAATTTCTTCGCTCATGTCTGGGCCGGAGGCTGCCCGAGTTCCGGGAAATGTTCCTGCATTTTCGCGCGCAGCATGGTCATCAACTCCGGGTCCATGAATTCGAAATCGTCGGCGATGAAGAGGCACACGCACGGCTTGCCCTCGAACGCCTCAGGATGCTTCTGTCGCAGGCGCTCCTGGTGACGCTTCTCCATGACGACAATCACATCGGCCCAGCCGAGATGACCGGCGGTGACTTTGATGCGCGCACCTTCTTCCGTGCCGGCGGAGCGCACATCCCAACGCGGCACTTTCTGGAAAATGGCTTCTGCCGTCAGGCTGCGACGGCGGTTGCGGCTGCACACAAACAGGATTTTTGTGCGCCCGCCGTTCACGCCGCGAGGAGCCGGGTCAAAGCCCCGAACTGTAAGAGCGACAATTTCTCTCCCCGTACGTCGGGCCGCAGTTGCAACTGCTCCAGCGCGGCGGTGATTTTTTCCACCGGCCAGTTCTGCTTGAGCAGCTTCACCAGCATCTTGCGCCGCTGCGAAAGGGCGAGCCGGGCCACCTGCTCGAAGGTGGCGTGCAATTCCTCGGGCAACAGGGGTGTCGCGCGGCGCAGCAACACCACGCACGCTGAGTCCACGTCCGGCTCGGGGAAGAAGCAGCGTCGTGGGATTTTGAACGACTCGCGCGCCTCGTAGCGCAACTGGACGAGCAACGTGAGCAGGCCGTAGTCGTCGCTGTCTTCTTTCGCCATGAGACGGCGTGCGACTTCGAGTTGCAGCGTGGCGACGAGTCGCTCCGGGCGGCGCGCGTTCTGCGCCAGTTCCACAAGGATCGGCGACGCCACGGAGTAGGGAAGATTCGCCACGAGTTTCCAGTCGTGCCAGTCGCGCTCATGGTCTTTTACCACGTCGAGCGCGTCGGCATGTTGCAATTCCAGGCTGCTGACGCTGGCGAACCGTTCGCGGAGCACCGTCACCAGCCGCAAATCCTTCTCGATGGCGAGCACCCGGCCCGCGCGTTCGAGCAGCAATTCCGTGAGCGGCCCCAGCCCTGGACCGATCTCCAGCACGCGATCCGTCTTCGTCAGCGCGCCCGCGTCCGTGATGCGGCGCAACTGGTTCTGGTCGTGGAGAAAATTCTGCCCCAGCGACTTCGTAAGCTGAATGTCGCGCGCGCCGAGCAGTTCCCGCATCTCGGAAAGTTTCATTCTTCGTCGAGAGCTTCCTGCAACGCGGTCACCGCGCGGCGTAGTTGCCCTTCAGAAATCGTCAGCGGCGGCGTGAAGCTGATCACGTTCGCGTGCTCGCCCTCGGGCAGAAAAATGAAATCGCGATGGAGCAATTTCTTGATGACGCGCAGCGAAAGTTCCGTGGCGGGCGCGCCGTCTTCATGGAGCAATTCGATTCCCGCCATCAGCCCGATCCCGCGCACACGGCAGACGACTTTGGACTTTGGACTTTGGACTTTGGACAACTCTCGCAACAGCATTTCACCCAGCCTAGCACTGCGCGGGATGAGTTTCTGCGAACGAATCTCCGCGATGTTCGCCAGCGCCATGGCGCAGCCGACGGGATGGCCGAGGAAGGTGCTGGTGTGAATCGCCTCGCCGTTGCTCGCGGGCCACGCGGCGTCCATCACGTCCGCGCGGCCGACGCAGGCCGAGAGCGGGAAGCCGCCGGTGAGCGCCTTGCCGAGGCAGATTAAATCAGGAATCACGCCGCTGTGTTCGCAGGCGAACCACGCGCCGGTGCGCCCGAAGCCGGTGTAAATTTCATCGAGGATGAGCAGCGCGCCGTGCTGATCGCAGACGCGTCGTAGCATCGGAAGAAAGTCTGCTGGCGGAAGGTTGATCCCGCCGCGCGCTTGTACCGGCTCGACGAGGATCGCGCCGATCTTGTGGCGGCGAAACAGGGCGGAAAGTTGTGAACTCAGTTGCGCCAGGCAGGGTGCGCTGTCCTCAGCGTGCCGGGCGGGGGTATGAAGATTTCTTTGCCTGTTCTCCGATTCGCGGCGCGGCGCGGTGAGGGCACCGGGCCCGACCACGCTGGGCGGGAACTCCACGAAATGGCCGAACTCGCCGAGTTGCGAACGAAACGGCGCGCGGAAATGTTCGCGATGCGTGGCGTTCAGCGCGCCGTAGCCGAGGCCGTGATACGCCCCGGTGAAAGCAATCACGCCGCGTTTGCCCGTCGCGAGTAGGGCGGTTTTCAGTGCGGCCTCTACGGCCTCGAAGCCGGAGTTGCAGAAGATGGTTTTGGCGTGAGGCGCGGAACTTTGAACTTTGAACTTTGAACTCTGAACTTTGAACCAACGCTCGAACGTCAGTGCGCTTAATTCGCGAGCGAGCGTTGCCTTGAGCGCGTGCGGATGCACATCGCCCATCGCGTGCAACAGCGTGGCCATTTGCTTCTGGCCAGCGCGGACGACACTTGGGTTCGCATGGCCCGCCGCCGCCACGCCAAACGCCGCCGTGAGATCGAGATACTTGCGCCCCTCCGCGTCCCACACGTTCACGCCGCGCGCGCGTTCCCACACGATGGGCCAAGAGCCGTCCGCCTCCATGAAGGTGATGTTGCGCGACTCGTAGTCGCGCAGGAACTGGAGTGTGGCTTGGGTCTTCATTTCTTAGCCACGGATGAAACACGGATGAAACACGGACCTGCAACGTGTCGTGGACCGATTCAATTCCGTGTTCAATCCGTGTTTCATCCGTGGCTCCTAAACTCCGCGTTGTTCCTGCGGCCACACGAACTTGTGCATCTGCAACTGGAAGCGCACGGGCAGAGCGTCGGCGATGATTTTCTCGGCCAGCTCGCGGCGCGTGATCGGCGTCTGGCCGGCGGGAACTTTCTTGAGCGACGGATGCTGCTGGTCCGGCGCGAGCGGCTGCACCCAGGAGAAAAGAAGGGGACAGATTTTCGCAAGCTGGTGTTGGGCGATCTGCTCCTTGGCCCAGTCGTAATCTTCCTGCGTGCCGAGGACAAACTTCACTTCGTCGGTCGCTCTCAAGTGCGCGATGTTCTCGAAACGGTTGCGCGCGACTTCGCCGCTGCTGGGCGCTTTCAAATCCATGATGCGCCGGACGCGCGGATCAATTTTAGAGATGTCGTGCGCGCCGCTCGTCTCGATGAGCACGGTGAAGCCCTCGTCGCAAAGAGCCTTCATCAGCGGCAGCGCGTTGGGCTGGAGGAGCGGTTCGCCGCCGGTGAGTTCGACGAGAGGCAGGCGGCATTGGGGATTGAGGATTGAGGATTGAGGATTGGCGGAGAATGGAACTGCCAACCGTCGCACCTCCTCAAGAATCTTGTCCAACCCCTGCTTATCGCCCTCCGTGAATGCATACGCCGTGTCGCAGTAGGAGCAGCGGAGGTTGCAGGCCGTCAATCGAACGAAGACGCACGGCAGTCCCGCGAAGGTGCTCTCACCTTGCAGGCTCAGATAGACTTCATTGACGACGAGCGTGTCGGACACGGCGTGACGTTAAAGCACCAAGCTGCCGGCACCAAGCCTCGCGATTTCTTCGAGCCACCGGCCAGCGTTCGCGCGCGCGTCGTCCGCGCTGGTCACGCTGACCATCGCGCGCACGTCGCGAAAAAGCTCGCGCGCCTTCTGCTCGTCCGTCACCACGCCGGCGAGGCCGATGCATGGTTTGCCGGCGGCGCGGCAGAGCAGCGCGAGTTCACCGACGCCTTTGCCCATCAAGGTCTGCTCATCAATCGCGCCTTCGCCGGTGACGACGAGATCGGCGGAGGCCAGGCGGGCGTGGAGGTTGGCAAGCTGAGCGTAAAGCGCGAAGCCCGGCTCCAGTTTCGCGCCGAGAAATGTGGCGAGGCCGAAGCCCAATCCGCCCGCCGCCCCCGCGCCCGGCGTCGTCGCCGTCGTGAGGTGAAGCTCCTGTTGCGCAAGGCCGGCCAGCGTCCCGAGGCAGCGTTCGGCGAATTCAAAATCCCTTTCCTGCAAGCCCTTCTGCGGGCCATAAACACGGGCGCAACCCGTCGCGCCGAGCAGCGGATTGTTCACGTCCACGGCCACGGCGAATTCTTCAAACCACTGGTCGCGCTGTGGGATTTTGATTTGCGTGAGCGAGTGCAAGTCCGTCCAGCGGTCGAGCGCGGGGCTCTTGGCGTTGAAAAATTCCCAGCCCAGCGCGCGGGCCACGCCGAAGCCGCCGTCATTCGTCGCGCTGCCGCCGATGCCCATGACGCAGCGTTTTGCTCCTGCGGCGGCGGCGTCCCGAATGACCGCGCCGAGGCCAAACGTATCCAGTTCGAAGGGATGAAATTTTCCGCGCGGCAGTTGAGCCAGGCCGTTCACGCGCGCGCCCTCGATAATCGCGGTGGCGCTCTTCGGCTCCCACCACCACTCGGCGGAAATGGGGCGATGCGCCGCGTCCACGGTTTTGGTGACGCGGGTTTCAGCATTCAGCAACGCGCCGAGCACGATGCCGAAGCCGTCGCCGCCGTCGCTCATCGGGAGCAGTTCCAAGGTGTCGCCGGCGCGCACGGACGACCAGCCGCGCGCGATGGCTTCGGCGGCTTGCTGGGCCGTGAGCGTGCCTTTGAATTTGTCGGGCACGATGAGGACTCGCAGAGACATGCCGCGACTATCGCGAAAATCTCGAAATCCAAAATCCAAATTTCAAACTGACCCACTACCGGATTGTCCGCTTGGGCTTCGGCTTGGAAGTCTCACCGACACCGAGACTGGAAAGTCTTGGGACTTGCCAGCTGGAAAGTCGGCGTTACGGCCCGGGGATTTGAGATTTGGAGTTTCTCCCCGGGCGCGCTATCTACGCGCGGTTCGCATGAAAATTCTTGTCATCGCCATGTCCGGGATCGGCGACACGCTGATCGCCACGCCGCTCCTGCGGGAGTTGCGCGCGAACTTCCCGGCGGCGCAAATCGACGTGCTGGTCATGTGGGCGGGCGCGAAAGATTTGCTCGAAGGGAATCCGAACATCAACCGCGTCTGGCAGAAAAATCTGATCAAAGAGGGCGCGGTGTCCTCACTGCCCTTTCTGCGGCAACTGCGACGCGAGCGATACGACATCTCCATCAACGCCCACACGCAGGGGCGGCTGGCCTACCGGGCGCTGGCTGCCTTCATCGGCGCGAACCGACGTGTTGGCCACAGCTACGACACGACGGGCTGGCTGGATCGTGCGTGGTTCATGCACGCAATGGTCGCGGAGGATTACGCCTTCCACAGCATCGAGAATAACAACCGTTTGCTGACGCTGATTGGCGGACAGACATTGCTCACGTCTCATGAAATGGAGGTGTTTCTCACACCCACCGAGGAGCGGTTCGCGCAGGAATTCGCAAGTGCCAATCGGTTCGCTGCGCGTCGCGTGCTTGGGGTTCACGTCGGTTCCGGGGGGACAAAAAACCTCCCGCTGAAACGCTGGCCGTTGCCGAACTATGTCGAGTTGTTTAAACGATTGCTGGCGGTGCGGACCGATATGGCGATTGTTCTTATTGGCGGCCCCGAGGAGCGCGAGGCCCACTCACTCATTCGAGCCGAGGTGCCCAGCAACGATATTCTTGTTCCCGAGACTAAGAATTTGCGCCAAGCCGCCGCTCTGTTACGGCATTGCCAAGCGTTCCTCAGCGTAGATACCGCCCTCATGCATCTGGCTGCGGCTGTAAAGGTTCCGAACCAAATCGTAATCGAAGCCATGACGTTGAACTCGACGAATCTTCCTTACGGAAACTGCTTCAAATTAGTTCCAAACCCTGCGGTCAGGGGGCGCAACCTCGACTACTACCGCTACGATGGACGCCCCATCAAAGGAGCAGATGAAAACCTCATTGCGGCCATGAACTCGGTTAAGGTGGAGGCTGTCCAACTGGCCGTGGCGGCGAGCCTTGGGTTTTGATTCACAAGAAAACTTTGCAAAGGTGGGATGTGTGTTTCCCCCGCAAACAAAGGCACTCTTGGACGTTCTGGGCTACAGGCAACTGGTGGGGGAAAAAAAGTTTTGACACCCGTCGTTTTGAAGGCAAACCTCTGCTCGTTCAAACGAACTAACTCAGTTGCTGAACGAGGCAGAGATAATTCAGCGCTGAGGTTTTTTGTCCCCTAAACAGGCGGACTTAAAAAAGTCTGAGAAAAGTTTTGACGCGCGAAAAAAAGTCAGTAGCCTCCGCGTCCCTTCGATAAGAAGGTTAAGTTTTCGACCGGAAACGGTTGGTGCTCATTGAAAATTGAATTGTGCGATGAGTGAAGAGCCCCTTCACGTTTGGCTGGTTAGTTTGGCCAAACACTGAAGGTTTTAAGTAATTGCAACCCGACTAGTCAGTGACTAGTCGAGGGTCAGACTAACGTTTTTTAACGGAGAGTTTGATTCTGGCTCAGAACGAACGCTGGCGGCGTGGATAAGACATGCAAGTCGAGCGCTGATTCAAGGGTAGCAATATTCTTGAGTTGGAGCGGCGCAAGGGTGCGTAACACGTGGGTAATTTGCCATAAAGTCTAGAATAACTTGCTGAAAAGCGAGCTAATGCCGGATGTGACTTTTGGAAAGCATTTTCCGAAATTCAAAGTTGGGGACCTTTATCGGCCTGACGCTTTTTGATAAGCCCGCGGTCTATCAGCTAGTTGGTGAGGTAATGGCTCACCAAGGCTAAGACGGATAGCTGGTCTGAGAGGACGACCAGCCACACTGGAACTGAGACACGGTCCAGACACCTACGGGTGGCAGCAGTCGAGAATTTTTCACAATGGGCGAAAGCCTGATGGAGCGACGCCGCGT
>JBBQYK010000184.1:0-10314 GCA_038208765.1 Verrucomicrobiota bacterium | reverse complement strand
CCGGGTCATTCTCGTCCTGCTCATTCAATTCGTAAACGCGCAGTGCTTCCCGAATGATTTCGCTCTGCGACAAGTAACCGCCGGACTTCATCTTCTCGGCGATGAACTTCTGCTGATGCGGCGTCAGGGCAACTTTCATGGCCGAAGCATCGGGGAACGACGCGAGAGGGTCAACGCTGTGGCGGATGGCGGCGGCGGAGAGCAGGACGGAGCGGGCGGAGGTAATGGCGAGCGATGGTCGGACGATTCACTACGGAGCGGCTCCAGCGTTCGGGGCGGCCCGACGGACTCGTCCGGTTCCGAGTATGTGGCGAATCAGCGTTTCGGTGAAGGGTTCGGTTCGGATGTGATCTCTATGAAGGTTTCCTCCAGAAACATTCTGGACGACGGAAACAGCTTTCTCGAACAGAGTCTTGGATACCTCGTCTTGCCAGAATGAAGTCTGAAGTTTCTCGCAGTAACGCCCCATCTCGTTCGAGTTAAAGCGCGGGAGCGGCGCAGGATCAGCGAGCAAACGGGCGGCGAGGAGAAGATGATATCGCGCCGGCTTCAGTTTGGAATTGAGCACTTGGCTCCGGAACAGGAATTCCAAGCGGTGGCTTGCGTAAGCAGCAACGTAGTAAGGCTCGAGCCGGTGCTCTTTTCCAAAAATGTCCGTGCCCATTGTTTTCAGTAGCGCTTTGTAGTTTCGCGTCGTGCTGTGCGGTTTCTCCAAGAACATCGCAGCAAACGCGCGGACCAGTGCGGTCTGGTTCACGATGCGAACCTTCTCGACGGTGTCGGTGGAGCTGTACTGACGTGAGCGTCGCTCGTAATGCAGCTTCTTCTTGCCATCAAAGGTCGGAAAAAACATTTCTAGCTTCTTTGGGAAGTCAGACAGAGCAAAGAGTTGGTCCTCAGACACCGTCGTCTGACGATTGGTAGCTTTGATGATAGCGTTCTTTACCTCTTCGTCTTGGGTCGCAATCAACCGCACGGGCACGAGGACATTCGCCGTGAGATGCTCTTTACACGCGTGCAGGACGTAGCTCGTCTGACAACCATTAACGATCTGATAGTCTTCGATGGTGAAGCGGTTGCCCGTCGGCATGACATTTCGTGCGACAATGGTGACACCATTGTTCATTAGCGGGAACCGAACCACCGTTTCGGGCGTTGACAGGGTCTGCTTGATCTCGCTGTTCACAGGATTCCAGTCCTGCCAATCGCGGACATTATCGTAGAACAGGGACGAAACGATCGCTCCGGTTTCGTTCTCGATCAGTTTAAGAAACTCCGTCGCAGGCAAGAGCCCGAGGTAGGCCTGCTCCACACCGGGAATTTCAGGGATCACCGTTCGTTCCGAAAACACGATTTCACAACGAACCGCATTCTTGGAGGCGCTGTACAGCTTGTGAAGCCGTTCGGCGTCGACGCAGTCAAAGGTGACTGCGCTGAATACATTCAATTGCTGAAGATCCTCAACAACGGAGCGTCGACGCACTTCGAGATTTGTGTCCACAACCCATTTGCCGGTTGTCACGTAGTAAAGGTGGGATCGCGGATTGCCGCGTTTGAAACGACTGCTTCGCCGAAAAATTTCGTTCGTGATAGCGGCAGCTTCCTGAACCGCGTCGTTTTGCGGAAGCGTCGGCCGTTCCGCGAAGAAATCCCGCACACCAAACCCGAAGGACCCAATCTTTGAGGCGTCGAACGAATTCGAACGTTCCGCCTGCACAAACACGAATGTCACATCAAGAAATCCATTTGTATCCGCAAGGTCTTCGATTTCATCTGGCTCGGTGACGAGACGCCCATTCACGAGAACGGCCATGCAGTCAATACCACAGTCGTTTCCAGCACCGACTGAAATATCCTCAGTGCTGAATGACTCTGGGTAGTGGATGCCCGTCATCAAGTAACCGGCAAAGTGTTCAAATGCGCGGTCTTCTGACAGGCTTTCAAGACTGCTCTGCTTAACGAATTCTTCGAGTAGCGATTTCGTGATTCTATCCATACTTGTCCTTTAGGTTCCGCTGTACACTTCCATCCCCACGCAGGAGCACATCACGTTGCGGTCGCCGAAGACGTTGTCCACGCGGCCCACGGGCGGCCAATACTTGGCGTCGCGCAGGGTCTTCACGGGGAACGCGGCTTGGGCGCGGGTGTAGGGGCGCGACCAATCGTCGCCGGCAATCGTGTCTGCCGTGTGCGGCGCGTTCTTGAGCGGGTTGTTGGTTTTGTCCCATTCGCCTTTTTCGATGCGCTGGATTTCGCCGTGGATGGCGATCATCGCGTCGCAGAAACGATCCAGCTCGGCCTGATCTTCGCTTTCGGTCGGTTCCACCATCAGCGTGCCGGGCACGGGCCACGAAAGCGTCGGGGCGTGAAAGCCGTAATCCATTAGGCGCTTCGCGACGTCTTCGGCGGTGACGGATTTGTAAGGACGCAAATCGAGGATGCACTCGTGGGCCACGGTGCCTTGCGCGCCTTTGAAGAGCACCGGGAAGTATTTCTCGAGCCGCTTCGCGACGTAATTCGCAGTGAGGATGGCGACCTTCGTGGCTTCCGTCAGGCCATCCGGGCCCATGAGGCGAATGTAAACCCAAGGGATCGTGAGAATGCTCGCGCTGCCCCACGGCGCGGCGCTGACGGAGCCGATGGGATTTTCGCCGCCGAGATTCACCACGGGATGGCCGGGAAGAAAATCCGCGAGATGATCGGCCACGCAAATGGGGCCCATGCCCGGCCCGCCGCCGCCATGCGGGATGCAAAAGGTCTTGTGCAGGTTCAAATGGCACACGTCCGCGCCGATGTCGCCGGGCCGGCAGAGGCCGACCTGCGCGTTCATGTTCGCGCCGTCCATGTACACCTGCCCGCCGTGTTCCTGCACGATGGTGCAAATCTCCTTCACCGTTTCCTCGAACACGCCGTGCGTGGAGGGATACGTGAGCATGAGGCACGCGAGGTTGTCCTTGTGCTCAACGGCCTTCGCGCGCAGGTCTTCGACGTTGATGTTGCCGAGTTGGTCGCAGGCGACCGCGACAACTTTCATCCCGGCCATCACCGCGCTGGCGGGATTCGTCCCGTGCGCGGAAGTGGGAATGAGACAGATGTTGCGATGCGCTTCCTCGCGGTCGGCGAAATACGCGCGGATGACGAGCAGTCCCGCGAGTTCGCCCTGCGAACCGGCGTTCGGCTGCAACGACACCGCAGCGAAGCCGGTGATCTCCGCGAGCCACTCCTCCAATTGCGCGAAGAGTTGCTGATACCCGCGCGTCTGCGTGAGCGGCGCGAAGGGATGGATGCGCCCGAACTCCGGCCATGTCACCGGAAACATCTCGGCGGTGGCGTTCAGCTTCATGGTGCAGGAGCCAAGCGGAATCATGCCGTGGCCCAGGCCAAAATCTTTCGCTTCGAGCCGCTTGATGTAGCGCAGCATCTCCGTCTCAGAGTGATGCGTGTCGAAGACGGCGTGCGTCAGAAATTTTGATTTGCGCGCGAAGGGCGCGGGGATTTCCACTTCGGCGGCAGCGGCGAGATGGTCGAGGTTGAACGCAGTGTTCTTGTCGTTGTTGAAAACCTTGAGCAACTCCTCGAGGTCTTCCTGCGACGTCGTTTCGTCAATGGACAGGCCGACGGAGTGCGCGTCGATCAGGCGGAGGTTCGCGCGATGTTTTTCGGCGAGCTTGATGAAGTCCTTGGCGTTCTTGTTGCCGAGTCCGATCTGCAACGTGTCGAAGAACACATCGCTGTTCACATCGAAGCCGAGATTCTTCAACGCCGTGGCCAGCACCACGGCCATCAAGTGAATGCGCTTGGCGATGGCCTTCAAACCTTCCGGCCCGTGATAGCACGCGTAGAACGACGCGACATTCGCGAGCAGCGCCTGTGCCGTGCAGATGTTGCTCGTGGCTTTCTCGCGGCGGATGTGTTGTTCGCGCGTCTGGAGCGTGAGGCGTAGCGCAGGCAACCCGCGCGAATCTTTCGACACGCCTACGAGACGGCCCGGCATCTCGCGCTTGAACGCATCGCGCGTGGCGAAGAACGCCGCGTGCGGCCCGCCGTAGCCGAGCGGCACTCCGAAGCGTTGCGCGCTGCCAATTACGATGTCCGCGCCCCATTCGCCAGGCGGCGTGAGCAGCGTGAGCGCGAGCAAATCCGTGGCGACGATGACCAGCGCGTCCGCCGCGTGCGCCTTCTCTACAAACGCGCGGTAATCCTGCGCCGAGCCGTAGGTGTTCGGATACTGCACCAGCGCCGCGAACGCTTTCTGCGAAAAATCAAACGTGTTGTGATTCCCCACCACGACGATGATACCCAGCGCCTTCGCGCGCGTTTGCAGCACGTCGATGGTTTGCGGATGGCACGCGTCGCTCACGAAGATGCGGTTGTTGTCCGCGTTGCCCTTGAGCGAGTGCGCCATCTGCATCGCTTCACCGGCGGCGGTGCCTTCGTCGAGGAGCGAGGCGTTGGCGATGTCCATGCCCGTAAGGTCCGTGACCATCGTCTGGAAATTCAGCAACGCTTCGAGGCGCCCCTGCGAAATCTCCGCCTGATACGGCGTGTAGGGCGTGTACCAATCTGGGTTCTCGATCACGCAACGCTGGATGACCGGCGGCGTGATCGTGTCCGAATACCCCATGCCGATGTAGCTCTTGAAAATCTGGTTCTGCCCGGCAATCCCGCGCAATTCCTGGAGCAACCCAAATTCGCTGCGCGCAGCGGGCAAGTTCAACGGCTCGTCGTGACGGATGGATTGCGGCACCGTTTTGCCGATCAGTTCATCCAACGACTCAAACCCGCACACCTTCAACATCGCGCGCACCTCAGCGGCGTTCGGCCCGATGTGGCGGGTCACAAAACGGTCGGTCCACGCGAAGGCGCGCGGAGCTGTCGAGCCATTCGCCACGGCGGATTTGGCCGTGTTTGATTCGGGAGCAAAAGTCGTTTCAGCCATAGGCGCGCAGAAGGTATGGCGGACTTGAAGCGAGGCAAGCAGAAGATGTTCGCACCGGCCACACCGCGTCGCGTCGCCGGACTTCCCGCTGACCGGCAGCGCTTCCCCCGGCAATTCCCCATTGCCTGCCACGCGGCCAAAAACCTAAGCTCCGCGCCGCATGAAACATCAGCTCGAGTTCGAGAAGCCGATTATCGAATTGCAGCGCAAGTTGGATGAGCTGAAGAAGCATCCCGAGACGCTCGGACTCAACTTCGATGTCGAGGTCGCGCAGATCGAAACGAAGATCTCTGAGACGCGCCGGCAGATTTACACGAACCTGACCGCCTGGCAGCGCGTGCAGCTGGCGCGCCATCCCAAGCGGCCGTTCACGCTCGATTACTTCAGTTCCACTTTCACCGGCTTCAGCGAGATTCACGGCGACCGGCTCTATGCGGAGGACCGCGCCATCGTCGGCGGGTTCGCCAAGCTCGGCGAACACAAGGTGCTCGTGCTCGGCACGCAGAAGGGCCGTGACACCAAGGAGAACATTCGCCGCAATTTCGGCTCCGCGCACCCCGAAGGCTACCGCAAAGCCCTGCGCCTCATGCGCCTCGCGGACAAGTTCGGCCTGCCCATCATCACGCTCATCGACACGGCGGGCGCGTATCCCGGCATCGGTTCCGAGGAACGCCACATCGGCGAGGCCATCGCCGTGAACCTGCGCGAGATGATGCTGTTTGAGGTGCCCATCATCGCCGTCGTCATCGGCGAAGGCGGCTCCGGCGGCGCGCTCGGCATCGGCGTGGCGGATCGGGTGCTGATCATGGAGAACGCCTACTACTCCGTCATCAGCCCCGAAGGCTGCGCGGCGATTTTGTGGAAGGAACGCGCGGCGGCCGAGAAGGCGGCGGCGGCGCTCAAGATCACCGCCAAGGATTTGCTAGAATTCGGCCTCGTCGATGAAATCATTCCCGAACCGCTCGGCGGCGCGCACAACGACCCCCAGACCACGGCGGCGAGCTTGAAGAAACATCTGCTCGCGAATCTAGAAACGCTCCAGCAACTCTCCGTCGAGGAACGCCTCAAGCAGCGCTACGCGAAATTCCGCGCCCACGGTCATTTCACGGAGAAGCAGAAGGCGGCGGCGTAGCAAACATGCCCGCGGTCGGCGGTGTCTCACCCCACCGCCTGCAACCACTTTCGCGCCACCGCTTCCAAGTCGGGTGAGGCCGCTGAAGATTCTCCGCCGCTGAAAAAGGCCGACTCGATTTCGCCAATCTGCGCCTGCAAGGACTGGCGCTTGCCCTCATCCAACTTCGCCGTGTGGTCGCGCTGGATGCGGCGGAGGAAGGCCACGACGGAGAAGGGCGTAATCTGCGCAGGCACCGCCAGTCCGCCCGTCGCCTCCGCCTGCTGCGGTTTGCGGCGCGCGAGCATGTAGAGTCCGACCAACACAACGATGGCCCCAAGCGCAATGCCGACGTTCCGTGCCAGCGTGCTGCCGCCGCTGCGCAACACCACGCCCGCCCCCGCCTGCTTCGCGTCCACGCTCACGAGGTCGGCGTCCTGGTAGTGCTTGTATTCCACATTCGTCGTCGTGACGGAGGACTTGATGGCCGGGAATTTCAACGTCACGTCACCGCGCAAATCTTTCTTTCTTTTGTAGGTGAACTGCCAGCCACGGTCGGCCTGCGCGGTTCGTTTTTTCCCGTCGCTTATGAATTGCGTAATCGACAGGCCGTTGTCCGTGACCTCGGTGTCGAAGCCCTCGCGCTCGTAGTCGAACATCTGCAAGTGCGACGGAATCACGCCCGTGCCCTTGGCGGTAACTTCGACGACAACCTTGCCCTCCTTGCGCCACTCGCGTTCGTCCATCGTGAACGTCAACGCAAGACCATCGTAGGGACGCGTCGTGGCGTCGGTGTCCTTCGCGTCGATGGGCTGCACCTGCGAGCGGATGGGCAGCACGACCTGGCCGGCGGTGTCCGAGAAATCCATGTCGATCTGAATCGACGGAATGCGATCCACCGCCGCGTCCTTCGCGCGCAACACGACGTAGGCGAGCGGCGTTTCCTGCCAGCCCTCGCGCGGCAGGTCGATGAGCTTCACGCTCGTGTCGGGGAACGTGATGCTCGCGACCTCGAAGGTTTCATCCAGCGCGGCGTGGATATTTTTGCTGAACTCATCACGGTAGTTGATCGCCTTCTGCCCGGCGTTTCCGTAGTACATGATGTTGCGCTGCTGCGACTGGAGGTTCTGCAAATACTTGCCGAAGCCGCCGCTCTCCCGCGCCAGTTGCCGCGTGTGCTCAATGCCGATGAACACACCAAACGGTGCCTTGTGTCCCACGCGCGTGGGGCCGTCCACGGTCAGGCGCAACTGCACCTCGTCGATCAATTCGTTGTAATTGCTCAACGACTCGGTGGCGGCTTTCGCGCTCGGATGTTTCTCGCCAATGACCTGCAAACCGGCGCTGAGAAACTTCTGCTTCATGTTCGCCGGCACCTGCCCGAGCACGCTGCCGAGCATCTCGCCGAACTTGGTCAGGTGTCCTTCCGCCGCCTCGCCGGGCAAGGCGCGCATCGCGTCGCCCACGAGTTTCAATCCCGGATCAGAACGCGCCGCCGCGCGGGTGAGTTGCGAGAGATCGCTCGCGCCGAGCATCACGAAGAACCACATCTGGTATGGCTCCATCGTCCACTGGCCCTTCGCCATCTCGGGAACCTTCACCGCGTAAATCTCCGACGCCTTCTTGTAGCTGTTGAAGGCCTCGTCGCGCAGGCTGACGTAATCCGTCAGTTTGATCTGCCGCGAGAATTCATACTCCGACGCATCGAAAAACAACTGGCCGCGCGTGATGAACTCCTTCCATTCCGCGTTTGTCGGAGACAGCCCGCGCTTCACCAATTCCAACGCCGTGCGGTAGCCGCGCGAGACTTCGTCCTTCACTTCCGTCTCGGTGCGGTTCGAGCCGGCGTCCTGCTGGGCCTGCGGATCGCGCCATTGCTCGCGCAGCTTGCCGCGCATCCCGGTGACGAGGCTCATCAGTTCCGCGCGATTCATCTTTTCCGGTGCGCCGAAAATCCCCTCGATGTCTTCCAGCCGATAAACTTCCGCGCCGCTGTGGATGCTCATGAAGCTGGAAATGATCGACGCCGGCTCAATCGGCTCGGGCGACAGCGCGCGTAACGACGCCAGCACATTGCGGAACTCCGTCACGTTCTGATTCTGGCGCAGGCGCGTGAGCGGAATGCCCTGCGTGGGCGGCTTGGCGATGTTGTAGCCGAGCAGACGCATCCGCACGATGTTCGGATCCTCCGGCTGCACCATGCGCTTCTTCACCCACGCCGCGAGGTAATCCTGGCAGAGTTCCTTTTCTTGGCCGGGATGATCTTTCAAATAGCCCTTGAGCGTTTCGAGCGTCATCTCGGTGGGGTTCAAAAGCGTGACTTTCAACCGCGTCAGGTTCACGCGCTGCGCGAGTCCCTGATTCAAGCGCCGCGTCAGCGACCCCGATGGCGCATTCGACAGGATCACATCCGGCGCGAGCGTCTTGGGCCGGGCTGCGGTGTTGGCGGAGCGGTAGAGGTAATAGTCCGAGTCCATCATGCTCTGTTCCTGATTGCGCCCGCCGGAGCGATACGTCTGCTCCGCCTCTCCGAGCCAGTTCATCAGCAACACGTTCACGGCCTCGGGCAGCGCGCTTTTCTTTCCCTCCAGCACGCGCAGTAGAGCGCTCTGCATCGCCAGGCTCTGCTCGCGCTGTTTCAAGTCGCTGCCCTTCTGCGCCTGATGTCCCACGTCGCCCAGCGCGAGGATGAGATCAATCATGATGGTGGGCTGGGTCAGAAAATTCTCGCGGATCAATTGCTCGGCGTCGTCCGGTGGCAACGCGGGCAGCAGCTTCACGAAACGATCCGTGGCCTGCTTGAAGATGCCGCGATCATTCGATCCGAAGCGGCTGGTCTGCATCATGAACGCGCACATCTCCGCCGCGCGCTTGAGCTGGCGTTCGTCACGTTTCTCCACGCCCGTCTGCGTGAAATACTCCATCGTCAAGACCAGCGTGAGGGTGTCTGCATTGTCCCACTCGGCGCGCTCCAGCGGCAGGTAGGGGCCGGAGTCGCTCATCCAGCCGACGCTGGAGAGCAGTTGCGCTGCGAGAGATTTTCCGGTCGGTGTCTTGCCGCCGATGCCCTTGAGACCTTTCTCCAGTCGCGTGAGAAAATCCTGTTTGCCCGCGCTGCCGATGGCGACTTTCACCAACGAAGAAATGCTCGGCAGATGCGAGGCCGTGAGTTGGCCGGGCGCGGCGCCAATGACCGCATAAAAATCATCGCTCAGGAACAACCCGCGCCGTGCGCTCGCCGACGGCGCGCTCGCGCCGGGAATCATATTTCCATTTTGATCGTAGGTGACGCCCACCGCGCCCGAACTGCGCGACTGCTGGAAGAACTGCGCGGCGGATTGCGAGTTCGTGGTCAGCGAATCGAGCAGCCGCGTGTAGGCCGTCATGGCGTCTTCATCCGGCAGCGCCTTCAACGCCGTGGCGATGTGGCCCCAGTCTCCGAGCAGCAGCGCGAGCCGAAACTTTTCCGACTCCGAAAGTTTCCCGCCCGCCTGCTGCGACTTCACCGCCTCGAAGAGCGACTCCGACGAACGGTCGAAACTCATGACGTGAATGGCGTTCGTCAGTTGCGGAGGCAGCGGATCGCCCGGCCGCAGCATTCGCTTCGCGCTGGCCGTGGTGTTGGTGGTGGCGGGGTCGTCGGGGTTCGCTTCTTCCGCGGCTTTCGCCACGGCGATGCCCGCCGCGCGCAACACCGTCGTCCGCACGGCGGGGACCGTGGTGACGGTGGTGGTGGTGGTTTGGGCCGACGCCGCCAATGTCCACGCCAGCAAGGCGAGAGTGAGAAGTTTTGTCTTCATGCGTTCTCTGTAATTCGTTTCAGGCCATTCAGTTTAGCCCCAACGGGGCGCAATTCGACAGCCCAGGGCAAAGCCCTGGGTGGCAATCGCAATTCGATCAAGCCCGGAACGGGCGGAACTCGTCGCGCCCTTTCAGGGCTTTGGACATTTTGTGACGCTAACCCAGGGCTTTGCCCTGGGCTGTCGAATTGCGCGCCTTCAGCGCTGGTCATCACGATCCCTTCCCCGGTTCAAAGCGGCTGGTGCCCGCGCCGGTGCCGGGATCGCGCGCATCGTCGTTCGGACCGATGCCGGGACGGTTGCCGCGCTGGCCGCGACGCCGCGCCATCTGTTCACTCAAACCCTGGCCGACCATCGTGCGGCCTTCCTCCGGCAGCGGCTTCGCCATCAAGTCCACCAGGCCCATGCGCTGTAGTCGTACGGATGATTCCAAGTTGGTCTGTTGCAGCGATGAGTAATTCGTT
>JBBQYK010000183.1:0-10404 GCA_038208765.1 Verrucomicrobiota bacterium | reverse complement strand
TTGATGTTTCGCGACGAGCCACGCCGCGAGCTGCTGCGCGTGCGTGAACGCCGCCGGGATCGTCTCCTTGAGCAGCGACCCGAGCGTGATGGCCTCGGCGAAATTGTACATCTCCAGTTTCACCAGTTGCGTGCGCGGCTGAATGGTGAACGACTTGGGCAAGCCCTCCGCATCAAACAGCTCGCGCCGGTAATACTCGTAGCCCTTCGCGATGGCCTGCGTGACGGCCTCGCTCTTCATCTGCCGGTTCACCTTCACCAAATTCTTCAGCACGAAGCAGGTGTGGAAATGATCAATGAACCGCTCCGAAGGATGATCGAGCGCGTAGAGCCACGCGCCGTCCGCACGCTGATTCTGGAGGATGAAATTCAAATTGCGCTGCGCGGTAGCGGCGTAACGCGGCTCGTTGAAACGCCGCGCTGCTTCCGAGAGCACCATCACGCGATAGGCACTGGCGTTCAGCACCTGGCTGTGATCGTTCGGCGAGTAGCTGCCTGCCGCCGCATCCGCCGAGGTCGGCGTGTCGTGCAAATCATTCTGCACGAAGCGCGCGATGGACTCGGCGACTTCCAGATGCCGCCGCTCGCCCGTCGCATCGTGCAAGCCGAGAAACACCTCGAAGCAATACGGCGTGGCCGTGATGAACGGCGTGTTCCGCTTCCACAGTCCGTGATTGTTCTGCCAGTCGAACGGGTAGCCCCAGCAGTGACCGCTGTAACCCGGAATGCTCGTGCGCAGCAGATGCGCGGCGAATTCCTCGGCACACGCGAGGAATTTTTTCTCACCGGTCAGTGCGTGTAGATTCAGGAAGGCGAGCGCCAGTTGTGCATCCGACGTGGCGTAACGCTGTTTGCCGACGAACAGCGTGCGCACCGACGGGCACAAAATTTCCGCGAGCAGCAACGGCGCGACCAGCGGCACGCCGAGCGGATTCTTGGCATAGTAAAGCCGTCGTGAAAAAAGTCCGTAGCGCGTCCCCCACAAGTCGTACGGATCATGGCTCAGACCGTCGCCGTAGCGTTCGAGCCATCCGATGAATTTATCCACTGACGCCCGCAGACCTGGGAGCGCCAGCGTCTCGCTGGCGAGTTCAAGATCGTTCATGGCGTTCCAGCCGGCGGGACGCCGGCGCTCCCGGCGCGCAACATCTCCGCCACCTGCGTCAGCGAAACGATCTTCAAATCCTTGTCCTCCGCCACCAGCCGCACGAACTCTTCGAACGCACGCGGATTGATGTGCTCCTTCGTGTGGCCAATGAGCACGAGCACGTCGAGCGGGTCGTCGCGATGCGGCGCGGGCGCGGCGTGAATCCACTGCATCAGCTTGCGCGGTGTGACGTTGTGGAAATCGAGCTTCAGCGGCACCGGCTGCCAGAGAAATTTCAGCAGGCTCCACGGGCGACGTTTGCAAACACCAAAGCGGTCAAGCATCTCGCCCTGTCCCTGCTTCGGAACGTTGCGGGAAAATTTCGCACGCAGCCGCTGCGGAGTGATCTGGTGAAAACGCCGCCCCATCACTGAGTGAATCGGGATCTCCGTGAGCGCGCCCGCGCGGTCGGGCCGCGCCACGTCCTCGCGCACGCGCCAGCAGCGACGGTCGCGCGGGGCGGTGCGATAATCCAATTGCACCGTCGGCTCGTCGCGGCGCATCCCGCACACGACCGAGGACTCGATGACGAAATCATTTTCCGCGAGCGCGTGCAGAAGTTTACGTCCCGGCTGCGCAGCAAATGCGCCGCAGCGGTAGCTCGTCACGCGCTGGCCGCAGTAACTTTCCAGACGCTCCTTGCGCGCGCGGATGTAATTCGTAATCGCCGGCTGCTCCTCGTAAAGCGCATCCACCGTGTGCGTGTGGCGATGCAACTGCCAACCGTCCGCCGTGAGCGCGCAGCGATGCCACTCGGGATGCAGGTGCAATTGAAAGTCATGGCCGCGTTTCGCAAGGTCGGCGATCTGCGCGCGAATCAGCGCGCCAGGATCGTGGCCGAGTTGCGCGCGGAGTGCCGCGGCGTTTTCCTCGAACGCCACCTGCTCCTCCATCTCAACAAAGACCGTGAGCGGTGCGCCGACCTGCTCCAGCGTGCGCGCCATGTGTTCCGCCGGCTCCGTGACATGCTGCCGCACGTCCCCGGTGCCGTTGCCGAAGATTTCGTAATCAACTGTGAAAACGATGTAGCGCATCAGAGCGTCTTGTTCTCATCGGCGGCCACGCCAACCACTTCGCCGGTCTGCCGCGCGCCGGCCAGGTCGAGCGCCACCTTGGAAATCACGTAGCGAAACTTGCCGTTGGCCAGGCGCGGGATGTGGTCCACCCGTTCAAACTGGAACTGCATTCCGTCGCCCGCGCGCTCGCGCAGGTTGTTCGTGATGCGTTCCTCATCCGCCTTCGAGAATCCCGGACGCGCCACCACGCGGATGCGCAGCAGCGTCCTCGACTCCTGAATCATCTGCGCCTCCTGCACCAGCGGCATTTCTTTGAAAACAAAATCCAGGCGGCTAAGAAACCGTCCGTCCGGCGTCACCACCACATCTTCCATGCGCCCGGTGATGCGCTCGACCAGCGCGCCGCCGCGCCCGCAGCCGCACGTCCCCACCTTCGGGATGGCCGTGTCGCCGGTGCGGTAGCGGAGGAACGGCATGGCGAGATTGTTCAAGCCGGTGCAAATGACCTCGCCAATTTCGCCGGGCTTCGCGGGCGTCCCGTCCTGCGCGAGAATTTCTATCACGCCGTATTCCTCCTGGATGTGATAGCTGCCGCGCTCGCACTGCATGATCATCCCGCAATACTCCGCCTGCCCGTAGAGGTCCATGACCGGGCAACCGAAGGCGCGCTCCATCGTCTCGCGCTGATGCGGCAGCAAAGTTTCCGACGCCGTGAAAATTCCGCGCGGACGAACCGACGTGATGCCCGCGTCGCAGAGATGCAGCGCCTGCAAATAAATCGCCGTCGGGTAGCCAACAATGAGCAGCGGATTGAAGCGCGCGAGTTCCTGCGCGTAGGCCGGCAGATGCGCCGCGCTCAGGTGCTGGAGCGAAAAGAAGTTGCGATTCTCCGAGCCATCAAAAATCCAGAAGGGCGGACGCGAGCGTTTGACCGGTACGACGGGATGGCCCGTGAAGTAGGCGGTGCGGTCGCCGGGCTTCACGTCGCACCAACTGCGTTGCAGCCAGAGAAACGCCTTTTCCAGCTTGAGGTAATCCGGCTCGACCGCCACATCAATGGCCTTGCCCGTCGTGCCGCTGCTGTGAATGACCTCGGCGTTCTTGGCGTGGCCCGTGGAGCGAAATTCCTGGAGCCGCGGCTGGACGATGGCCTTGTTGATGATCGGCAGCCGGGGCAAATCCTCGCGCCCGCGAATGTCCTGCGCTGAGAGTCCGAGCGATTGCAGCGTGGCTTGGTAATACGGAACGTGCCGGCTCGCGTGATCGATCACGCGGCGCAACTTTTCGTCCTGTAACTCGCGCAGTTGTTCGTTCGTGTGCCACTGCGTGCGTTGCAGATGGGCCAGAGCCTCGTCGAATTTTGGCCCGAATTTTTTCTTCCCGCGCCCGCGCGAATACACCGTGGCCATGAAGCTCCGCAGCGCCATCGGGCTGTGCTCATAGACGAAACGGGTCAGTGGATTGCCAAAGGCCATGAGGAATCAATCGTCGCGCCGCAGCCTGGGAGCGCCGGCTTCCAGCCGCGTGTTCGTGACGACAAAACGCGTTCGAGCCGGCGGGGACGCCGGCGCTTCCAGGAACCGGGCATGACAGTCTGCGCGTTTCACGAGTTCATCGCCGGGTCGAAACCGCCGGGTCACCGCGCCACTCGATGGCTCCCTGCCACGCGAAGTGCGTGCGGTAGCTGGTGCAGTCGGCCTGCTGGATTTCCGCGAGCGGCTTCTGCCAGCGCGGATCGTTGCTGCGCACTTGCAGGTCGCGATAACGGAAATTCGCGAGCGGCAGTTCGGATGCGGCGAATGCTTCGCGCAACGTCGGCACGCGCATTGGATCAAAACCCATTAGTCGCGTGGCCACGCAATCCACAGCCACGGGATTGAAACCTGCGACGAGGAGGCCGCTCGGCTTCGCGTCGGGCGCAGCGGGACCGTCGCCTTCGCCGCCAATCACTCCGTCCGCGATGGCGAAAAATCGCTTCGGCGTCGCGGTGGGAAAACTTTCGCCGTCAGAATAATTCAGGCAGCGGTTGATGTCGTGCACCATGCGCCAGCAGGTGTCGTTGCCGTGCCAGTTGCCGCTGCGGATCGTCGCGCGCGTGTGCCCGAAGATCGGACGCGCGATGGTTTTTGCGAGCCGATACACGGGCGCAAAAATTGCCGGGTGCCGCATCGTCAACTGCTCGAAGAGCCGGACGCCCTTCCGTTCCGAGGTATTCTTCACCGACGCGACGGGGAACTGATCGCCGCCGCTCGCCGGGTCGCCGTCGGTGTGGTGCGGCAGCCAGTTGCGGCCGGTGTTGATGCCGACCAGATTTTTCAGGCAGAGCGTGACGCCGGTTTTTTTGTGCGTCTTCATCTTCGGCAGATTGATGAGCACGTCCGCCGTGGCGACGGTGCGCGAGATGCGATATTCGTGCCGCCCGCCCGAGTGATGGTAGTTCGTCTCCTTCTGATCGTAGGTCGCGCCGTAGTAGCGGCCCGCGCCGTCGTGTTCCGCGAAACGACTGCGCGAGCCGAGATTTACTTCGACGGAACCGGCAGGATCACCGGGCAGCTTCGTGGTGCCGTAAAGAACTTCGCCGCGCACGTCCTCGTGCTCGTCGCGCAGATCAAGCAGTCGCACGGGCACCGCGCTCTGCGCCGCCAGCCACGCCGTCACCTGGCCGATGCCGGTGCGGCGGAGAATTTCATTCCAGTCCGCATCGAGCTGCGGGCCGTCCACGATCCACAATTCACCGCGCCCTTGCAGCGCGATGAGAACGTAATCCGCCACCGCGCGCACGATGGAGCCGTGCGTGATGACCTGCTGCCATTGCGCGTGATCATAACGGTGCGCGTGCCAGATGAGATTGGGCTTGAGCACGACCTTGTCGCCAGGGCGCACCAGTTCGCCGAGGGGATTCCACTCCGGCGTGCTAAAGCGCGCAGCATCGAGACCGAGCGTGTGCAGCAGTCCGCGCACGGCGTCATACACCAAATTCTCCGCGCCGAGCGTCCCGCCGCGATACTCGGGATACTGCTGCGCCGGATGAAACGGCGCGGTCTCCGGGTAGCGCGCAGAATCCATCCGCCAGGCGGCGGTGGTGGAGAGGGAAATGGAGGACGAAGAGGCCATTTAATTCGGAGCTTCGGCTGGAAGCGGTTTTCAGCGGAGGTGCGGACGTGGGGATTGGGAGCGTTGCGTTCCTCCTGTCCTACTGCAGCGGGGCGACGCGCACGCCGCGCACTTCCACGCCGAGCTGGCGGCGTTCATCCGCCAGTTCCACGCGGTAGGTGAACGCGCCGGCGTAGTTCGTGCCGAATGTGTTGGTCTCGGTCACGCCGTCGTAGGTTACGACCACGGTGTTCTGGTCGAGACTGATGAAACTGGGCGGGGCCTTGCCCGGCTGCTGCGGCACGATCACGGTCATAAAATGCCAGTTGGTGGTCGCCGTCCGGTTCGTTACCCACATGCCCACGGCGCGATCGGGATTCGGGGTGGCGTAGGTCCGGTTGATGAACGGATTCAGCGTGGAGTTGGTGTTGGCCGTGCCCAGGACGCCCGTGCGGCCCGCGTCGAGGCCGCCCGTGCCCACGGCGCTGAACAAGCCAATGCTGCCGGGCGGATTCGCAAAGTGCATGTGAACGGGGACGCGCGGGGGATTGGGCACGGCGGCGTCGGCGTAATTGCCCGCCGTGTAGGTGAACCCATTGGCCGTCATCGCCAGCGAGTTGCTCCCGATGCGGTTGCCGGTGAAGGCCGTCTCGCCGGCCATGGCGGTCCCGGGCGCGGCGAAACGGAAAGCCCAGGGCACATGCCAGCGGAAGGCAAACGTGCTGTTCGACGTGGCCGCGAACTCGTCATAGATGACCCAGTATTTGGAGCGCACAAAGAGGACGTGGCGCTTCACTTTGGTGACGAGGTTTTTGAGCGGGTGGTAGGTGTTGGTGAACATGGCCGTGCCGTCCGCGCAGGCATAGACGAAGTTCGTCCCGCTGCTCCGGTAGTGGGAGATGCTGGCCAGGGCTGGCACGGTCTGGCCGTAGCCGTACAGGTTGAAGCCCACATCGCCCTCGCCGAGGCCGTTCACAAAAAGGCCGGGGCTGCTCGCAGCGAAGGAACCATATTCGTCCAGGCTGATCCCGCCGCCATCGGTGATTTGCGCTCCGTAAGCCCACAGGTCCGGCGCGAGATTGGCGGGGATGTTATGGCCCTGACTGCTCCCTCTCGGACTGGCCCTCATGCTCCAGCCCACGCCGTTGGTGTAACACTCGAAGAGCGAGGGCGAAATACTGGAGGCGATCACATACCCGTCTTCGGGATAAACCGCGCTGGTCGTGTTCGTCTCCGGCGCGGGCAACTGGCGGTAATGCCAGCGCAACGGCAGTAAATCCCACTGCGCACTATTCAAGTCCGTCACCGTGTTGGAAAACTCGCGGTTCAAGTCCCACGCCTGTCGCGCCAGCCCGCTGCGGCTGACCGCCGCCAAATCAAACCCGCGCCGCACGTCGCCGAAGACATGACCAGCGTAGCCCGCCGGCCCGTAGTCGCCGTATGGCCCGTGATACTTGCGCATCCGGTAGGGGCGCATCCGGGTGTACCATTCGGGAAAGCGGCTGGCGAAATCGCTGCGGGACAATTGCGCGCGCGGATGCGCCACATCGAAGACCATCAGCGCCCCGAGCAGGCTGCGTTCGTAGATCTGATTGTCCGTGTAGCCGTACGGCCCGACGTGATGCGCCGCGAATCCTGCATAGGGCGAGGTCTTGGCGAGCAGGTAATTAAACATCCAGTTGAAAGCGAACGTGCCATCCGTCCCGTCGTTCTGGATCACCACGGCGGCGACGGCGGCGATGTGCGTGTCAATCGTGATGTGCGACGTGCCGATCTTGGCCAGGCGGTCCCACGGGGAGGTTTCGTTCCCCTTCGGGTAGCCGGTCCAGCCGTAGTTCATCAGCAAGCCGCCGGTGGGGAACGGGTGGTCGCTCCAAAAGGAATTATGCGTCCAGAAACGCAACTGCCGCTGGAGGGCCAGCAACGCGTTGGTCCGCAACTGGCCTTTGAAGGTGGAGGTGTTGGCCCCCAAGTAATCATACATCCAGTCGTAGGTGGCGCAGATGAGCCGCGGCACTTGCGGATCGCTGCAAGGCTGGCCGTAGTCGGCCATGGCCAAGTTGTTCGACGGGTGATTAAACCAGTTGACGACGTGCGCGAGATTGGTGACCAGCCAGCCCGTCATGGCCGCGTTGGTCCAACGGTTGTCTCCGCTAAACGTCCAGAGGTTCAAGACGGCTCCGAGGTCGTTGATTTTCACAAAGGCATTGGCCTCCCGGACCACCGCATAGGCCGGGTTTGGACTGTTGCTGTTCGTCGCCCACGCGGTCGTGCTGTAAAAGTAGCCCTGATTCGTCGCGAACGTCGCCCGGGCCAGCAAGGCTTGAAAGGCGTGCGTGTCATTGGTCTGCATCCAGGCCCAAATTTCCGCCTGCTCGCCACCGCGAAAACAAAAGATGGGATGAACCGAGTTGGTCGCGTGATAACCCGGGTCCGCCAGCATGGAACGATCCCAGGGCACGGCGCCCGGGGCGATGGTGAAGGTCGAGACCGGGCTGGTGAAATACGTGAAGCCGTTGGTGATGTATTTCACGCGCCACCAGAACTGCCGGGTGGCATTGGTCGGCAGCGGCGCGAGGAAATTATAGAAGTTGACGGGCGTGCTCACGTCCACCGCCAGGGGACCGCCGAAACTGGGCTGCGTGGCGATTTGAAACTGGAAGGCATTGGTCTGATCGGCCCAGTGCGGCCAAAAGCCGTTCGGGTTGGCCTGCAATCCGACCAGATGATTGGTGGCGTAGAACCAAGTGAAGACCGGCGGATTGTTGGTGACCACCTCACCGTGGCCGGGACGCATGTTCACCACGCTCGAATAGCGGGCCGAGGGCGGCAGCGGGAGGACGGACTCCTGGCCGATGCGGATCGCCGCCGGTGCCAGCAGGACGGAGAAAACGAGCACCAGCGCGACCGGGACAAGGCGCGACGCCAGCCCTGGAGCCGTCCCATGTAAATTTTTTGCCACGTTGCTTTTCAGCAATGCCCATGCCCCGACCGCCCCCCCGGCGGGCGCGCAGAAATTTCGATTCATATTCATAACATTGCCCAACCTTCGGACACCTCTCGGCAGGAGAGCGGCATATTTCCACCGGCGCATTAGCGCGAACCGGCGACCGGTGCCGGTGAACCCGGGTTCCTGCCACACACAATCCGGAGCGCCTCCAGATACTTTTCCCCCACCGTGGCCGGGGCAAAATCTTTCACCTTCTCCCGGTTGGCCTGCCGCATCCGCGCGCGCCAGGCGCTGTCTTGCAAAACATTCACTATTGCCTCCGCCAGAGCCACAGGATTTTGCGGCGGCACAAAACACGCATGAACACCGTCCTGCAAATGATCCACCGCACCGCGAATCCGCGTCGTCACCACCGGCAGCCCCGCGTGCATCGCTTCCGTGAGCACCGTGGGAAATCCTTCGCTCCACGACGGCAGCACAAACAAATCCGCCGCCTGATACGCCGCCGCCAGCGCCTCCGCGCCGAGATAGCCCGCGAGCGTGACGTGCGCGGCCAAGCCCAGTTCGCGCGCACGCTGCAAAAAGTTTTCTTCCTCCGGCCCGCCGCCCGCGAGCACGAGATGCGCGGGCGTCTGCACGCGCACCAGCGCCAGCGCCTCCAGCAGATCGTAAATCCCCTTCTCGGGGATCAGCCGTCCGACGAACAGCGCCACCGGCTCGCCGTCCTTCACTTTCCACGGCCGTTGCGCGCGATCCGCCGCGACCGGCGCGAGCGGCTGAAACGGATTGCTGATGACCGGAAAATTTCCCGCCGGATGAAACTGTTTCCACGCGCGCTGCTCCTCGGTTGAGAGGACGAACACGCCGTCCACCGAGTTGAACAGCCGCCGGCTGGCCCACTTGAAAGCCGTGTGGCCCCCGCCCAGCACCAGCGCCGGCACACTCCCGTGAAATTGCAGCACGACGTGTTTCACTAGGCCCCGGCACAGCGCGAGCAATGGCAAATCGCGGCTGTAGTTCGCCCACTCCGTCGTCGTGTGAATGAACAGCACGTCGAACGGCTCCGACTTCAGCCGCCGCCGCACACGCCAAATATCGCCGGGACGATCCTGCATCTTCCGCAAGCGCGACTCCTCATCGCTGTGCCGCCCCCACGGCTCCTCGACGACCTCGCAGCCCAGTTCGCGCAAGGTGCGCGCGAGCAACGGCAAAATTTTCGGGAACGGCCCGCGAATGCCCGGATGGCAGGTCAGCATCAGGATACGCACGCATCCTCCGTTCCTGGCAGGCTCGCGCGCAACGCCGGCACATGCGGGAGAATCGCCTGCCGCAGACGCGCGCCCACGGCCTCCCAGGTGTGTTGCTCGCGCGCCAGCCGCGCGGACCGGCGACCCATCGTTTCAAGCACGTCCGGCTGGTCGAGCAGGCAGCTCAACGTCGCGGCCAGCCCCTCGACATCATACAGCGCCACGCGCCGGCCATTGACGCCGTCCTCGATCAAGTCTGGCACCGCGCCCGCGTCCGTCGCCACCACCGCCAGCCCGGCGAGCATCGCCTCGATCAGCACGACGCCGAACGGCTCATGGCGCGTGGGCAGGCAGAAAAGCGAGGCCGTGGCGTAGGCGCGCGCGACTTCGGCCAGCGGCACGCGGCCCAGCACCTCGCAGTTCGGCACGCGGATTTCTGGCGAGCAACCGATGACGCGCAGGCGTGCCTCGGGATGGCGCGGTAGAATTTTCTGGAACGCCGTCAGCAACTCCGGCCCGCCTTTGCGCTCCCAATCCGTGCCGACGAAAATGATTTCCTTGCGGCGATACCGGCTGGAATCGGGAAGCACCTCCGTCTCGACTGGCGCGTTGCTGCCGCCACCGACCCGTGCCACGCGCCCGGCCGCGACGCCGTAATCCTCGCGCAGCGAACGGCTGACGTGCTCGCTCATCGTGAAAGTCATCGTGGCGCGCTGGTAAATTTGCGTCTCCAGCTCCGTCCACCACGCGCCCTTCAACTGGCGCGGGTCGAAGTCTCGGTATTGCCGCGCGGCCTGCTCGGTGTGGTCGGTATAGACAAAGTGCGGACGCCCTGGCGTGCATGCGTCCCACATGGATTGCGTCTGGAACGTGAAAAGAAATTCCGGCCCGCGGGCCGCGTCCGCGATCCAGCGTCGGATGAAACGAAACGTGGCGGGCGTTTGCACCACGC
>JBBQYK010000182.1:0-10474 GCA_038208765.1 Verrucomicrobiota bacterium | reverse complement strand
TGGTCACGACACGACGTCCATCTGGAGTGAATGCCGCGTGCTGGATTCGCGTGTCGCGGGCCAGCGGCTCCGTCACCGCGCGCCTCGAAGGCAAGTGCCACACGCGCGTTTCGTTCCGGTCGTTCACGCACAAGGCGAGGCGGCCATCCGTGCTGAAGGCGAGCGCACGAAGGTCTGCCAGGTCCGCCAATGCTGACGCGCGGTTCCGCGCGGGTAGCGACCAAAGTCGGATCGCGCCGTCGTGGCTCGCGGTCAGCACGCGCTGGCCGTCCGGATGAAAAGCCACTTCGGAAAGTACGTTGTTGTGCGGAAGTGGCGGCATCAAAGCGGCGCCGGTTTCCGCGTTCCAAACACGGGCGGTGTTGTCGAAGCTGCCGGTAATAACTTTTCGTCCGTCAGGACTGAATCGGACGACATCGACGAGCGCCTTGTGGATTAGAAAAGGAGTGATTGGTTGGCCGGTGACCGCATCCCACACTCGTGCGTTACGATCGCTGGCGGCCGTGGCCACCTGCTGGCCGTCTGGACTGAACAGGGCAGAGCGAACTTCGCCTTGATGCTTCATTGGCGCACCGATGGCGCTTCCGGTTTCGGCATTCCATACTTGAGCCACGCCATCGTTGCCGCTCGTGACCACACGAGCGCCGTTCGCATTGAACGCCACGCGTCGCACTCCGCCGCTGTGCGCGAGTGGTTGTCCCACGGGCTGGCGTGAACTCGCGTCCCAAACCTGAGCCGCGTGTTCGCGAGGCGCGGTCGCGATGCGTCGGCCATCAGGACTGAAGACCGCCCAATCGATGGAGCTGTTGTGCTTCAAAGGTTCACCCGCCGGCAAACCGGTCTCGGCATCCCACACGCGGGCGGTGCGGTCGGAGCTGGCCGTCAATACCTGGCGTCCATCCGGACTGAAGCAGGCGCTCGACACATAATTTCCATGTTCCAAAGTTTTGCCGATGGGCTGGCCGGTCTTCGTATCCCATACGTGTGCGGCGTAATTGTACACGGTCACTAACCGGCGGCCGTCGCGACTCCAGTCCGCGTGCGAGACACGGATGGTCCGTGGGATCAATCCGTGTTTCTCAACTCGATTCGAGTGCAGCATCGGTGGCGTCAGTGGCTGCCCGTTCCGAATGTCCCAGATGCGCGCCACCCCATCGAAACCGCAGGTAACGACGCGTTGGCCCTCGGGACTGAAAGCAGCAAAGCTCGCGAAATTTTCGTGAGTCCAGAGTTGCGTCAGTTGCGGGCATTCACGCAGGGCCGCGTGCAACCGCATGCGATGAGAAGTCTCGCGCGCAGCCACGCCGTCTTCCAGACGCAAGGCTTCGCCCAACCACGGCAACGCTGTGAAGTGATCGCCAGCCTCGATCAGTTGCACGCCGGTCGCGACATTGAGCCGGACGAGTTGCTGCCGATTTTGTTCCGCCTGCCGCCGCGCTTCATCCCGCGCCGCCGCGATGCGGAATGACATTATCGTCGAACCAATGGCCGTCGCGACGACGAGCAGTGCAACCGTTGCCGCAAGGGTAGCGATGGCCGGCTTGCGCCGAGACCAAAGCCAGAGTCGTTCAAGTGGAGCGACGGGGCGCGCCAAAACCGGTCTGCCTTCCAGCCATCGTTCGAGGTCTTCTGCCAGTGCTTCGGCGGAGCCGTAACGGCGTTCTGGTTCTTTGCGGAGGCACTTCAGGCAAATGGTTTCCAAATCGCGATCCGCGTTCGGCTGGATCAAGCGCGGCGGCATTGGTGCGGACTCGCGAACGAGATCGAGTGTCTCCAGCGGGCTTTCGCCCACGAAGGGCGGACGGCCCGTGAGCAATTCGTAAAGAATCGCGCCGAGACTGTAGATGTCCGCCGCAGTCGTCGCCTGTTTGGCTTTGCCGCTGGCTTGCTCCGGCGCCATGTAACTGGGCGTGCCCAACACCGCAGCGGTGTGCGTGAGACTGCTGGCGCGTTCAATGACTTTGGCCAGACCGAAGTCCGTGAGATGCGGCTCGCCTTGCGCATCGATGAGAATGTTCGTGGGCTTGAGATCGCGGTGCAGCACGCGGCGCTGGTGCGCGTAGTGAACAGCGCGGGCGATTTTGGCGACGAGCCTCGCCCTGATTACTTGAGACTGATTGCTGATTACTTTTCCCGCGGAACGTGCGGAGTGATCAGGAATCAGTGAACCTGGATTCAGTAACCAGTCGGCAAGACTTTGCCCTTCGATCAGCTTCATGCTGAAGAAGTGCTGCCCATCGTGCTCACCGATTTCGTAGATGGGGACGATATTCGGATGATCGAGACGGGCGGCGGCCTCCGCTTCTGCCTTGAAACGTTCAACGTGCGCCGCGCCGGCCCACTGGCCGATAAGGATGAGCTTCACCGCCACCAGGCGGTTCAGGCTTTTCTGGCGTGCGCGGCAGACGACGCCCATCCCGCCACGGGCAATTTCTTCGATCAACTCGTAGTCCCCGTAATCACCTAGCAGCCGGAGATGCGATGCCTTGCCTGAACTGCTGGACACGCTGAAGTCCGCCGAATAGCCATGAATGCCGAACTCCAGCAGGCAGGTCGAACAAGATCCCGGCGGCGTCTTCACAGGCAATCGGGAGCCGCAACGGTCGCAATGAACGGCTTCAGGCATGGCAAATTTTCAGTTTCAATGACGTGTCTTCATTTCTTACATCAGGAAATCCCAGGCCAGGTTGCGTGCCTCGTAGCGCAGATTTGCAATCTGCCGTATCGGCGAATTGCATTCGGCAGAGTGTCCCAAGTCTCGAACGCCTTGGAATTGCGAATGCCACGCAGATTGAAAATCTGGGATGCGGCAGATTCAAAACCTGCGCTACCCGCTCAGCACATTCAACAAGTGCCGCAATTCATCCTCCACGTCCACGCGACTGGCCACGGTTTGAGCCACTTGCTCATAAAGAATTTCGCGGTAGCGCAGGCGCAGCCGATGCACGGTCGATTTCACCGCTGACTCGCTTAACCCGAACTGCGTCCCGATTTTCACCTGCGAAACAGCGCTCTTGTCCCCATAGAGAAAGACTTTGAGCTGATCAAACAACTCGCCTTTACCCTCCCCGGCATACTCGTGCCGCAACGCATTCATCACCCCCTCGAGAAGTGCCAGTGCCCAGCGCCGCTCATAAATGCGATCGGCCGTCATTTCGTCAACGGGTTCGAGCTTGTAACGCTCTTCCGCGTCCTCGGCGTCGAGCGACAAAAACTGCTGCCCGCCACCGCGCTTCTGCGCCTGAGTGCGCTGCCATTCGTTCACCAAAAACCGCTTCAGCGCGATGAGCAGGAAGGAGCGGAACCGGCCCTTCTCTTGCGCGGCACCGGCGACAAAATTCCGTTCAATCAGGCGCGCGAAAAACTCCTGCGTGAAATCCTGCGCGCTGTGCGGCTCGTGGCCCTCCCGCCGAACATAGGCATAAACGGGATACCAGTAGCTACCGCACAGTTGCGCCAAGGCTGCGTGGGCCTGCGGCGAATCGGTCTCACCTGCGGCCACCACCAAACTCCAGTGCGTCGTCGGAAAGGCCCCTGCCGCCGTCTTGGCGGGCCGGTTGTTTTGCTGCTGCTGTTCCATGGTTTTCGTGCGGCTCCGAACTGCCAGCCGCGAATTCTTTCGGGAAAATCTCCCGCACGATTTTTTATAGAGAGCCGCATCTTAAACGACGATTAAATCCTGCCGGGATTTGCTGCCGGCAAAGGGCCACTCACCTGTTGGCAACACTTGCGAATAATGTTCCGCCGCTGTTGAATCACGAAGGCATGATAAAAAATTCCCGCCATCATCGTTGCCCCGGCGTCACCCGCCGCTCCGACCACCACCATGTCCCCCGAGATCGCCATCGACAAGCCGAAGAGGCTTCCTGCCCCCCGTGTTCGATGCTTTGAGGTAGGCTTGTTGCGCCCAGTTGGTGCCGCTTCGTACAAAAATGTAGGCCGCCCCCGAGTTGGCGGCATCCTCATTAGCCTGATCGCCATTCACCCCGGTGGCATTGCTGTCTTCGAAAGCCGCTCCAATCACCAGCGTCTCACCAGACACCGCGACCGAGTAGCCAAACTGATCATTGGTTTGGGTGTTGGAAGCTTTGAGATAAGCCTGCTGTGCGAACGAGCCGGGAGTCTGCGGCCACGCGTTGCCGACCGCCAACGTGAGGAAACCAGCCACCGCGAAAAAGGATCTGTGTTTCATTAGATTTCGATCTGGCCGCTACACTCATTGCAAATTATTCAGACTCGGTGCATTGCGCCGACACTTCTTACTTTAGGAATTCTGCGGGAGGTTGCGAGGAGTTTTGATTATGAAATCCGAAATTGAATTTCCGAGAAGCGATTCGAGCCGAACACGGCGCGGGGCCGCGCAGACGTGAAGCGGTCACCCATTAGCGTGAGCGGTCAAGAGGGAAAAAGGATCTCCCTCAGCCAGCTTTTCTTTTTAAAGGGGTCAGTTCCTAGTTTGTTCAACTTGTCGCCTTTCTCTTTTCGTAAAGCCGTTTGTTCAAGTGCATCCATGCACCCATCTCCTAGGGGGTCACCCATTAGCGTGAGCGGTCAAGAGGGAAAAAGGATCTCCCTCAGCCAGCTTTTCTTTTTCTAAAAGCTGTCTTGGTCTTTTCCGGCCGGGGCGGACGGCGCCCGTGGTGTCGTTCGTGCCTTTCATTTCTGTTTTGATTCGGATGCGTGCCCTCCCCGCCCTCGGGGAGGGAAAGGGGTCAGTTCTAACAATCGACAATGGGAGACCAGGATCGACGGCGCGGCGCAACGGTTCCGTAGTGAGGCAGCCACCCCGGCTGTCGAATGTCCAACAGTCCTCTCGGATGCTGATTCCCTGCACGAGTCAGGCTTCGGCAGGCGGGACGCCCACCGGACGGGTGGCAGCCGCCCCGACTGCCCCACAGCATTCAGACCACCAAACCGTCGAGCATCTGAATCACGCGCAGCGCGCAGGCGGCGAGTTCGGCGGAGTGGGTGGGCCGCTCCTCCTTTGCCGCGCCTGCCTTGGGAGCTGGCCTCCATCACGGGTTTTCCACGGCCAGTCTTTCTCTGACCACCCCTGACCACGGCGTGGACACCGGCGGGCCGTCCGTTTGCCGCTGATGGGGATTCCGGGCGCGGGCGAGGATCTGCGCGCCGGCCTTGAGCGAAACGGGATTCGTGTAAATCAACGCACTGGAAGACAACGCGCCTTGCGAGAGGCGCGGGTCGGTGCCGTCGAGCGTGTAATAAATCGTGGCGTTGGTCGGTGCGGTGAGGGTGAGCAAGCCGCCCGCGTGCTCCAGAACCGGCGTGGGCGTGAACTGCCGGTCAATGAAATCCACGCGGTTGGAGAGCCAGTTCTTCATGTGATTCACCTCGCCCTGGTAGCTGCCGCCGCGCGCCTGCAAACCCCAGCGCTGATATTCGCGGGGCTGCACCTCGCGCACTTCGTCGGTGAGCCGGTCGATGAGGCCGTGCAGGTTCGTGAGCGCGAGATGGGTGCGGCGCAGCTCCTGCCAGCGGTCGGCCCATTGCTGCCAGAAATCAAGGTCGCTGCACACGCGCGGCCACCAGGTGCCACTGAAGTACGGGCCGGTGTTCCAGTGGCGCGGATTCTCGTCGCGCCCGTCGGTCGAGCCGAGCGCGCGATCAAAGTCCCAGTGCGGGCCACAGATGATTTTTCCGCCGCGCGGCTTGTGGAAGTAAGTGCTCAAGACCATCGCATCCACGTTGCCGCTGAGGACTTCGAGCAGGTGGAAATCAATCGCGGCGTCCACATCGAGATAGGCGCGGTAGCCGGTGACGGGGTCGCGCCACTGCTCGCTGCCGAGCACGCGCTGGAACTCGCGCAGGTAGCTGCGGATGTATTTCCGCTGCGGCGCGCGCTGCGGCAGATCCATCGTCGCCTCCTTCGGCTCGACATAGACCAGCGGGTGGCCGCCGGTGTCGAGGCCCGCACCGAGTTCGTTCGGGCCGAGCCGGTCGAACTTCAGCACGTAGCCGCCGGTGACCTTGGGCTCCTTCACGTCGGTGGCGGAGAGCTTGTGGATGCTGACCCGCTGCGGGGCAATTTTGATTTTCTCCTGCAACACATACAGGCCGTGGTAATGCGTCTCGCGCAGCCGGCCCGCGCCCCGCGAGAGAAACACTTCCACGAAGCGCGTGCGTGGCGAGTAACGGCCCAGGTCCCGGCTCAACTGATGCACGAACGGATTGTGAATCAGCACCGGGTCATAGCCATTCGGCGCGTAAAGCACCCAATCGGAATCAGCGGGCAGGCCGAGCAGCGCGTGATTCTTCTCGTCGTTGAACTCGTCGAGGAACTGCACCGCGAAACTAGGCTGCGGCAGGCCCGCCGAACTGGAGCCGCGCTGACGAAAGCCTGCGCGCGTGGTCAGCGTCGGCGCATTCGTCAGCGAGGTCTTCCCGTTCACCGGCTCGAAGAGCGAGACGTGCGCGAACGATTCGTTGTCCGAGGTCGGCAGATTTTTCCCGAAGGTGTCGAGCACCAGCACCGGCAGCGGCGAGGTGAAGGTCTGCGCGTTGGTGAACAGCCTGAGATACGCCGCGCTGGCGGGCGGGCCGGGGAGCAAGCCTTCCTGATACGCACGCGCACGCAGATGCGCCGTGTTCGTGATTAACAGCGGCGTGGCATACGCCGGCGAGTTGCTCGTGGGCAACGAGCCATCGCGGGTGTAGCGGATGACGGCGTTGCTCGCACGCGCGGAGAGTTCGAGCGTGAAGTCGCCGGTGAAATTGCCGCCGGGCCTGGAGAAGGAAACTTCCGAAGCGAAGCCCGCGCCGCTGCTGGCGTTGGCTTTGCCGGGCGTGGGTTTGACGAACGCGCCGCGAATGATCGGTTCACCGCGCACGCTGCCGAAGGAAGCGCCAGCGGATGATTTCGGGTAAGTCATCTCTGAAACCGCATTTGTCGCAGGATTCACCAGCGCGAGAAAGCCGCCCGCCTGCTGGAGCGAAAAGCTGGTGTGGAGATGCAGCAGATCGTTGGTGCGATTCTTCGCGGAGGCAAAGACGGTCAGGTATTTGTCGGGCAGCAGCACCACGTTGGGGACACGCCACGCGAACAGGTTCGTGGCGGTGTCGGTAAGAAACCAGCCGCCGAGACTCACGGGCGACACACCAGCGTTGTGCAGTTCAATCCAGGCGGAGCGCTCGCCATCATCGTCCTTCATCCCACGCCCGCCGTCGGCAAGCACTTCGGAGATGTACACCGACGTGAAGGTGTCCGCCGCTGGGAGAGCGGTGGAGAGACTGAGCGCGAGCCACAGTCCGGCGAAGACGCGGGGAAAACGCGCAACGTTCATCGGAGAAAATCGTAACGGAGCTTTTCGTCGCAAGTCCATCGCTTCGATGGGCGCGGTGGATTTTCCCAAGTCGTGTCGCGCGCACGGAGGCGTTGCCTCAACGGTGGTTCAAACCCTCAAATCTTCACCTTGAACTGCTCGCCCTTCCGCAGCGAGAGCGCGAAGGCGGCCATCAACTGCGGAATCTGTTTGAGGTCTTTCAGGTTCACGACTTCCACGGGCGAGTGCATGTAGCGGTTCGGCAGGCTGATGATGCCCGAAGGAATGCCGCCGCGCGTCCAGAAAATCGCGTCCGCATCCGTGCCGCTGCTGTTCGACATCGCCTCGTGCTGGAGCTTGATCTTCTCCTGCTTCGCGACGGCCTCAATCCGCGCGATGACTTCCGGGTGATTGCAGCCTCCATGCGTGATCGTGGGGCCATGCCCCAGCTTCACGTCGCCGTGCGCGCACTGGTTCACGGTCGGGTAATCCGTCGCGTGCGTCACATCGACGACGAGCGCCACGTCGGGTTGGAGCGAGTAGGCAATCTGCCGCGCGCCGAACAGGCCGACTTCCTCCATGATGTTCGAGACGGCGCAAATCTCCGCGTTCAACTTCTTGCCGCTCTCCTTGATCAAGCGCAGCGCCTCGATGACGGAAAATGTCCCGATGCGATTGTCGAAAGCGCGCGCAATCACCACGTCGCCGCGCAGCACCTCGAACTGATCCACCAGCGTGATCGGATCGCCGATGCGAACAATCTTTTCCGCCGCCGCCCGGCTGTCCACGCCGATGTCGATGAACAGGTCTTCCATCTTCGGCACCTTGCGGTCGCCGTCATGCTTGGTGAGATGCGGTGCGACGTTGCCGGTGACGCCGCGCACGTCCCCTTCTCTGGTGTGAATGCTCACGCGCTGCCCGCGCATGATGGCGGGATCGACGCCGCCCACGTTGCGCATATGGATGAAGCCCTTGTCGGTGATGAAGTTCACCACCATGGCAATTTCATCCGCATGGCCGGCCAGCATCAGACGCGGCGAACCCCCTTTGTTCAACACCGCCACGCAGTTGCCATAAGCATCCCAGTACGTCTCATCCGCGAACTGCTTCGCGTAGTCCAGCCACACGCGCTGCCCGCGCAGTTCATTGCCGGAAGGACTGGGCGTGTTCACGAGCTTCTCCAGAAACTTCAGGGATTCGGTGCGCATGGCGCGCACGGTAGGGAAGCGGGTGGAGAGTTGAAAGTTGAGAGTTGAGAGAACGACACCCGGCCAGGTGGAACGTCTTACGCCGCGAGGCGATCCGCACGCAACGCGAACGGTTCCACCTGGGTGCATCCGAACACTGTTCTTGGTAGTGGGACCGGCGCCCTCGCCGGTCAGGAGTCTCGCAGGCGCCCTCGCCTGTGGTTCTGCGGGCGGGGGCGCCCGCGCGACTCCCGACAGCCGGGGGCGGCTGTCCCACTACCAAGAACAGTGTTCGGATGCGCCCTCTACCCCCCGCTCTCAACTCTCAACTTTCAACTCTCAACTCCCCCTGCTACCAACTGCGCGCTCAATGCGCAGTGAACTAAAACATGCGAAGCGGATTGTCGTGAAGCTCGGCACCGCCGTGCTCACCGACGAACGCAAACTGCCCGACGCCGCCCAAATGGGGCAACTCGTGGCGCAAATGGCGAAGCTCCGGCAGGCGGGCAAGGAGATTGTCATCGTCACCTCCGGCGCGGTCGGCGCAGGCATGGGCGTGCTCGGCTACGACAAACGCCCCGACTCCATCGAGGAAAAGCAGGCGTGCGCGGCCGTCGGCCAGTCGAGGTTGATGGCGACATACGAAAAACTTTTCTCGCACTACGGCTTCCACGTCGGGCAGGTGCTCGTGACGCACGCGGACTTGCAGGACGAACAACGCCACCGCAACGCGCGCAACACTCTCACCACCCTGCTCCGCCGCGGCGTCATCCCTGTCATTAACGAGAACGATGCCGTCTCCACGACGGAGTTGAAGTTCGGCGACAACGACAAACTCTCCGCCCTCATCGCCGCGCTTTTGCCCGCTGACTTGCTGGTTATCCTCACCAGCGTGGATGGCGTGATCGAGAATTTCGGCAAGGCGAGCGCGCGCCGGCTGTCCGTCATTGAGTCCATCGACGAACAGATTGAAGCGATGGCCGGCGGTACGACCAGCGCCACGGCCGTGGGCGGAATGAAGTCGAAGATTCAGGCGGCGAAAATTGTCGCGCGCAGCGGCATCGCACTGGTCATCGCGCCCGGTTGGAGCAAGAAGGTTCTCGGCGAAATCATGGACGGCGACGACGTGGGCACGCTGTTTCTCCCGCAGGCCACCAAGCTGCGCGGGCGCAAGCGGTGGATCGCTTTCTTCCATCATCCGCGCGGTTCCGTGTTCGTGGACGCAGGAGCCAAACGCGCGCTCATCGAGAACGGCCGAAGCCTGCTGCCGCCCGGCGTGACGCGTGTGGAAGGCACGTTTGCCGCCGGCGACATCGTGAGCGTGTGCGGGAGCGACGGCGCGGAGTTCGCGCGCGGCATCGCACGCTTTGCCTCCGAGGAAATCAGCGCGCGCAAGACCGCACGCGGCGAAGTCGTGCATCGGGATGACCTGGTGATTCTGTGAAATGAACATCGAAGATCGAACTCTGAACACCGAACATCGAAGTATCATGCGCGCGGCTTTCCTTCGATGTTCGGTGTTCAGAGTTCAGTGTTCGGCGTTCGCCTTCCCCCTGTGAAGACCAAGCGCCCCGCCATCAACGATCTCCTCACTGTCATGGCGAAACTTCGTTCGCCCACCGGCTGCCCGTGGGACCGCGAGCAGGATCACCGCACGCTGCGCTTCCACGCCGTGGAGGAAGTTTACGAACTCTTGGATGCCATCGAAGCGGGCGATGACCACGAGATGGCGGAGGAACTCGGCGACCTGTTACTGCAAGTGGTCTTTCACTGCCAGCTCGCGGGCGAGCGCGGGGCGTTCGATTTCGAGAAGGTGGCGCGGACCATCACCGACAAGTTGATCCGCCGTCACCCGCACGTCTTCGGTGATGTGAAGGTGAAAAACGTCGAGCAAGTTTGGGCGAACTGGGAACAGATCAAGCGTGCGGAGAAGAAAGGCACGAAGCACGAACGCCCTTCCACATTCGACGGCATTCCAAAACATCTCCCCGCCCTGCTCCGCGCGGA
>JBBQYK010000181.1:0-10487 GCA_038208765.1 Verrucomicrobiota bacterium | reverse complement strand
ACGCCCAAGACTGGCCCCAGTGGGGCGGCAACGATCCGGGGCGCAACATGTATTCCTCCGCGAAGAACATGCCCAGCATGTTCAACCCCGGAAAGCTCAAGGCCGGCAGCGAGGACATTGATCTCGCCACGACCAAGAACGTGCGCTGGGCCGCCAAGCTCGGCTCGCAGAGCTACGGCAATCCCGTGGTGGCCAATGGAAAAATTTACGTCGGCACCAACAACGAAGTGCCGCGGAACAAGAAGCACCTGGGCGACCGCTCCATTCTCCTGTGTCTCGACGAGAAGACCGGCGAACTGCTCTGGCAACTCGTCGTGCCCAAGCTCGCCTCCGGCAAGGTCAACGACTGGGAAAACCTCGGCATGTTCTCGTCGCCCGTCGTCGAGAGCAACCGTCTCTGGGTCGTGACCAGCCGTTGCGAAGTGCTCTGCCTCGACACCGAAGGCTTGAAGAACGGCAACGACGGCGATTTCAAGGACGAGGCGCAATACTTCGTCGGCCCCGGCAAGGCGAAGGAGGAAATCACCGACATCGACGCCGACATCATCTGGAAATACGACATGATGGACGAGCTGGGCGTCTTCCCGCACAACGCCTCGAACTGCTCCATGATCATCCTCGACGACGTTCTCTTCACCTGCACCTCGAACGGCCAGGACTGGACGCACGTCAACATTCCCTCGCCCAATTCCCCCAGCTTCATTGCGCTCAACAAGAAGTCCGGCAAGCTCATCGCCGAGGACGACGCCGGCATCGGTCCGCGCATTTACCACGGTCAATGGGCCTCGCCTTCGATGGGCAAAATCAACGGCAAGAACCTCCTCTTCTTCGGCGGCGGCGACGGCTGGTGCTACGCCTTCGACACCAAGCCGGTGAAAAAGGACGACCTCGACATTCTCCCCGTCGTCTGGAAGTTCGACGGCAATCCGCCCGAATACAAAGTGAAGGACGCCGCGCACAAATATCCTTCGGCGGAAGGTCCGAGCGAAATCATCGCCACGCCGGTCCTCTACAAGAACCGCATCTACATCGCGACCGGCCAGGACCCCGAGCATGGCGAAGGCGTCGGCCGTCTCGTTTGCATCGACGCGACCAAGACCGGCGACATCAGCACGAACGGATTGATTTGGGACTACAAGGGCATCCACCGCACCATCTCCACCGTCTCCATCGATCCAGCGACCGGCCTGCTTTTCGTCGGCGACTTCTCCGGCTTCGTCCATTGCCTCGACGCCGAGACCGGCAAGCTGCAATGGGTCTATGACATGAAGGCCCACATGTGGGGCAGCACCTTCGTCGCGGACGGCAAAGTCTATGTCGGCGACGAAGACGGCGACTTCGTGATTCTGCCGGCCAAGAAGGATTTCGATCCCAAGAAGGAAAAGCCCATCTTCGAGACCAACCTCGGCGCGCCCGTTTACGGCACCCCGATGGTCGCCAACGGCGTGATGTACGTGATGAGCCAGACGCACCTCTACGCCGTCGGCGGCAGCGCCATCACCACCGACCAGCCGCAGAAGTTGGAGATTAAGAAGTAGTCGGTAATGGTTTGGCGTCGCAACAGCGGCTCGCAATCCAGAGATGAAATCAATCTCCCTAAACGATGCCGACGGCTCGGATGGGTTGCCAATCTGCCGGGCTCAACGCGAGTGGTTGGTGTCACGCTACAAGTTGGAGGCGATGATCGTGCTGAGGTTCTTCTCGGATGACTTTCCCGCCGCAGAACGCGATGTCAGTACAGACACAAAGGCTATCGAACACGTTCGCAAGTGTCCGAAGTGTCGCGACTGGATTCATCAAATTGTTCCACCTGATGTTTTCCGGCGGCAGAGTCGCCTCAGCCGCTATTGTTGTTCCGGTATGTTTGTGGCTTTTGAGGAAGCCGACGAGCGCAATAAGAACAGAGTGACCTTCGAGTTGTACCGTGGCGAAGACCCGTGCTGGATGATTGACGGTATTCGGAGCTTCATTTCCTTTTGCCCGTGGTGCGGCAAGAAGCTTCCAGAAAAACCATTCATCCCTGAGCCGTGATTCCCTATTCAACAACTTCAGCGAGTGCGGGTTTCGAAGCCCCGAAGGGGCGTCATTCGTCAGCCCAGGGCAAAGCCCTGGGTTCACGTCCCAACCATTTCATCAGCCCTGAAAGGGCGTCACTCCCCGCGGTCGCGAAGAGTTCCGCCCTTTCAGGGCTTGGAGCGTTTCGGATACCCCACCCAGGGCTTCGCCCTGGGCTGTCGAATGACGGCCTTTCAGGCCTGACCGACCGGGCGCTCCGTTCCGGGCAGCCTGGAGGGCTGCAAGAAATTAGCCGGGGGTTGAGCGTAGCGACACCCGCGGTAGCCGTCCAAAAATTTTCCGCACCCCGGAGGGGTGCCAGAGATGCTAAGACCGATCGAGGTGTTCACGGTTCTGGCATCCCTTCAGGATGCGGAACGCCCGGCGGCGTGACCGGGGGTGTCGTCGCGCTCCGCGCTCCTCAACCCCCGGCTAATGTCTGGCAACCTTTCAGGCTGCAGTCCCCGGACTTCGGAGCGCCGGGGTTTAACGCCAAGACGCCAAGACGCCAAGACGCGGAGAAGACAGACGAAACGCACACAGGCGGTAGGGCGTCGCTGTCCTCAGCGCGCCGGGGTGAGGCGTTGGCAAGTTCCGCAACGTCTCTCCGCTTCCGGCGCGACGCGGTGAGGACACCGCGCCCGACCAGCAACTGTGGTTCTCAAGAGCCGTTTCCAGATACACGCTCACAAAATTTTCTCCCCCTTTGCGCCTCTGCGCCTCTGCGTCTTTGCGTGGAATTCCTTCTCGCCCTCTTTCTCATCACGTCAGCCCACGCTTCCGACTGGCCGCAATTCCGCGGCTCGACCGGCCTCGGCTACACGACTGAGAAAAATCTCCCGCTCCACTGGAACGCGAAGAGCAACGTGAACATCGCGTGGAAGGCGGCGTTGCCGAAGAGCGACAATCCCTACTCGTCGCCCGTCGTCTCCGGCGACCGCGTGTTCGTCACCAGCGCGGTCAACAACCCCGTCGAGCATCACGTCCTCTGCTTCGCGCGCGCCGACGGCAAACTACTCTGGGACACCACCGTCGAACCCGGCCCGTGGATTCTCAAAGACCTGCGCGGCGGTTACGGCGCACCCACGCCCTGCGCGGATGGCAAAAATGTTTTCGTCGTGTTCGGTTCCGCCGTCATCGCGTCGCTCGACTTCGACGGCAAAGTCGTCTGGCGGAAAAACATTGAGCCGTACAATTTCGACGTGGCGCTGGGCAGCAGCCCGATTCTTCACAAGGACACCGTCATTCTCGATTGCGATCAGAACAACAAGACTTCGAGCTTCATCGCGTTCGACAAGGCGACCGGGGAAATCAAGTGGGAGCAGAAGCGTCCGCAGGCCATTTACGCGCACAGCACGCCGGTCATCGTGGATGTGAACGGCAAGCTGCAGATGCTCGTGAGCGCGAACAAAGCCATCGAAAGTCTGAATCCCGACAACGGAGAGATGATCTGGTGGTGCGCCGCGCCCGGCGACGCGTCCTCGCCCGCCTTCGCGAAGAACCTCGTTTTCGCCGACAGCGGACGCGGCGGCAAAGCCGTCTGCGTCGAGGCCACCGGCACCGGCGACGTGAGCAAGACGCACCTGAAGTGGACCTTCCCGCAAATCCCTGAAGGCTTGTCGTCCGCGATCATCGTCGGCGATTTCGTTTTCCGAACGCACAATCCCGAGACGGTGAAATGCTTTCGTCTCTCCACCGGCGAACTCGTGTTTAACGAGCGTCTGCCCGGCGTCTCGACCTGGGCCAGTCCCTTCGCCACGCCGGACGGGACGATTTATTTCGCGAGCGCCGGCAAGAGCTACGTGATCAAAGCGGGCGACAAACTCGAAGTGCTCGCGACGAACGACATCGGAGAAGAGAACCGCGCTACGGCTGCCGTGGCCGACGGGAAAATCTTTCTGCGCGGCAACAAGAACCTGTATTGCATCGGCAAGAGACCATGAAGACGAGCGCGCAATTTATCTCCCACGTCGCGGTCGTTCCGGAGCAACCAAGAGGGTTGCAAGACAGTAGCCGGGGGTTGAGCGCAGCGACACCCCCGGTAAACGAAAATAAAACATCTGCAACCCGGAAGGGTGCCAGAGGTTGGCGTAATCACGACTCTGGCATCCCTTCAGGATGCAATTCGGTTGCGGGACTATCCGGGGGTGTCGTCGCGCTCCGCGCTCCTCAACCCCCGGCTACTTTCTGGCAACCCTTCGGGTTGCCAACCCACGCAGGACGATTGGCCATCACGGCGACAATTATTGCGATGTTACTCTCCGCCCTCGCGCTGCCCGCCGCCGAGTGGATGAACATTTCTGATGCCGTGAACCGTGTCGGCCCGAACTACGCTTGGGACGCAAAGGCCAACATCTTTTACGCTTCTAGGATGACCAAACCCGTTTTCAAATACCAACGCTGAACATGAACGCAGAACAAATCAAAGCCGCCGCCGCCCAACTCGACGCGCACCTCAAGGAAATCATCCAGTGGCACTTCACGCCGGAAACCGGCTGCCCCTACTGGCTCGATTGGATGAAGAAGAACTTCGATCCGCGCAAGGAGATCAACTGCTTCGCCGACATGCTGAAGTTCCCGCACTTCGCCGACGAGTCGTTGCGCGATTTGCAGCCCGAGGTCTGGGTGCCCGCACAGTTCAAGGGCAAGCCGTTCAACATCTTTGAAACAGGTGGCACGACCGGCATGCCCAAGCAGCGCATCGGCTGGAATGATTTCCGCGTCGATTATTCCGAGTTCAGCGAGAAAATTTCCGACGAACATTTCCCGCGCGGCGGCGCGTGGCTGATGATGGGCCCGACCGGCCCGCGCCGGCTGCGTCTCGCCATTGAGCATCTCGCGAACGTGCGCGGCAGCTCGTGCTACTTCATCGATCTCGATCCGCGCTTTGTGAAGAAGCTCATCACGAACAAGCAGTTCGACGTGGCGAAACAGTACATGACGCACGTCGTGGATCAGGCGGCGACCATTCTCAAGAATCGCAAAGTCACCGGCCTCTTCACGACGCCGAAGCTGCTCGAAGCGTTGGCTGAACGGGAAAACCTCTGGGAAGCGGGCATTCGCGGCGTGTTCTGCGGCGGCACCTCGATGAAGCCGCAGGAAGTGCGCTTCATCGTCGAAGAACTGCTCGAAGGCCGCATCGGCTTCTACCCCACCTACGGCAACACGCTCATGGGCCTCGCCGCCAGCGTGCCGCTCCGTCCCGAGGACAACTTCAGCGTGACCTATTACGCCCCGCAGCCGCGCGCCGTCCTGCGTGTGGTGAACCCGAACAAGACCGACGAGACCGTGGCCTACGGTGCCTGGGGCCGCGTGGAACTCACCACGCTGACCAAGGAATTCTTCATGCCTCGCTTCCTCGAGCGCGACGAAACCATCCGCCGCGAACCGCGCGATCCTTACGCCTGGGACGGCGTCGGCGACGTCCGCCCGTTTGGTGCGATGGAGAAGAACATTGTCGAGGGAGTGTACTAGAATGACGAAGGAGCGACTCGGTGGGAAATCCCCACTTGCCGACTTTGGCTGTGGTCGCTAATTTTTTGCCATGATCACCGGAGTCATCAAAAACCAGCAGTTTGAAATTGTGGCCCAAGGACTTGCGCCTGATGGCAAGAAGCGTTTGTCGCTTTCCAAGGCGTTGGCCGACGCCGGTGTGACCTTCAACATCTACGTGAACAAGCTCGGCCAGATCGTGCTCGACCCACAGAAGGCCGTGCCGGCTCACGAGACTTGGGTGTTCAAGAACAAGCCGGCGCTGGCCTCGCTCAAGCGCGGCCTCAAGCAGTCGGCCAAGGGCAAGGGCACCTACCTCGGCTCGTTCGCCAAACACGCCGCCGATGAGTGATGAACCGGAAGCTGCTGTTCACGGTGGAAGCCCGAGAGATTCTGGAGCGTCTTCGGAAAAATCCGGCCCAGGCCGGGTTGCATCGCCAGCTTTTGAAAACCCTGGGGCTGATGGAAATCAATCTGCGCCATCCCTCGCTCCACACGCACGCCTTCGAGAGCATCGCCGGGCCGAACGACGAAAAGATTTTTGAAGCCTATGCTCAGAACAACACGCCGGGTGCGTATCGGGTTTTCTTTTTTTACGGCCCGGACGAAACCGAAAAGGGCAAACGCCTTCCCGTGCTGACCATTGTCGCCATCGTGCCGCATCCGTGAACCAAGAGGGAAATTGAAATGCAGCCACTGACACCGCTCGAACCCTGCGGAACCATCCGCCGTGAACCGCGCGACCCGCACGCCTGGGATGGCGTCGCGACATGCGCCCGTTCGGCGCGATGGAGAATAACACCGTCGAGGGTGTGTACTGAACATTCCCGCTGATCGCATGGAACTAGGCGGAGAAGTTAATCCCTCGGACGTCATGCTCGTGAATCCTTACATTCATGAGGCGGCCGGGTTAAGCCGGTCAGAGTTTCTGCATCGGGTCCGGCATGTGAAGGCAATCAGGAGTAAAGAAAGGTTGGATCGCACTCACGATCGTCCGTTTCTCACAGTTTTTCCCGCCGAGCTGAATCAATGGCTCACACTCGAACGCTTTCACACCTTGGTGAACAAGGGTCGCTTTGAGTTTTTGGAAGAGGAGTTCGGGCGGCACTTTTTCGTTCTGCTACTTCCGCCTCGGCTGTTTGCGTGGTTTCGAAATGTCGAATTGGCTGTACTTCAAAAGCAAATCATCAACTGGCTCGCCGTAGTTGGAATTGTGCAGGCTTCCAAGAGAGAAGATTGGTTCAGGCGGCTTTACAGTCCGATTAGAAATGAGGCGGAGCGCCTCATTGAGGAGCACTATGCTCCGCATGTGGACATTGATCATCTGTACGACGGTGAAGGATTGGATTGCGAACAGCGGATTCAAACCGTTCGCGATTTGTATCTGGAGGTTTCCAAGAAAATCACAGGCGCCGCACCACCGGCTATTCTTCAGCTTTTCGAGTATGAACGAGATCCTGCAAAGCACCCTGGGTGGGGTCTGAATGCAGACAACAGCTTCCGGTTTTCTGGTTCGTACTTCACGAAAGCCGATTGGAAGAGCGTGGTGAAGGACGAACAAGAAGATCAATTGCTGAGGAGCACATCTTCTCCTGAGGCATGGGAAAAGTGGCTGCACACGTTCGTCACGTTCCCTGAACGGCGTTCATTTGTTTGGTCATTGCGCGCCCGCGATACGGGAACCGGATTTGTTTATTTGATCCGGGACTCCGTAACCGGTTTGCACAAAATTGGATTTACCGCTGAACCTGACTTGCCGAAAAGACTAAGCGGCTTGCAAACCGGCTCTCCGGGCCAGCTCGTGGAGGCCGGAATTTTTCCTGTGTCCAGCAAGAAGACTGAGGACGTAATTCATGACATCTTCCATGACAAGCGGGTGAGAGGTGAATGGTTTTGTCTTTCCGAACGCGACATCCATGACTTGCTTGATGAGCAATGGCGGTTGAGACGTAATATTTTTTGAAGTGATCGCCGTGGCCAGCCAGCTTGAAAGCATGTCGCTCGTGGAAAAAGCACAACAACTTGGATTGGTGTGCCCAGATGATTTACGACGGCTGGCGATTGAGCGCGGGTGCAATTACTATAGCGTAGATCTAGGGCCGAAGCCGGTCGGGGAAGTGGCGCTGACCAACGCAGAACTGGCCGTGGCTCTCCTCTCTCCGGAACTCGCGTTCGAGCCTTGGAACATTCGGATTGGCGCTGCCATCATGAGTGCGCCCGACGTAAACGCGGACAACCTTGTGAATCTCGCTCGCTCAGAGAAGTGTGAAAATTTGGTCCGATACATTGCCGAGTGCGGAAAGCGATACGAGCCGGAGAACAAGTCTTGGGACGAATTGTTGTCTCTTCTGGCGGGCGTGCAAGTGGATCGGGACGGACTTCCGCACCCAACTCGTTTCATCGCCATGACTGGCATGATTCGGGGAAAGATGGGCTTGTTCACGCAATGGATTCGACCCGGACATTCACCGGTCATTCAACACAGATAAACAAATTTACATGAGCAACATCCCCCATCTCCCTGTCCTGCGGCTGGGCCGCGCGTACGAATCGCTGGAAAAAACCGAGGTCAAGGACCACCGATCCGGCGAGGTCTTGGCGCTCGTCTCCACGGTCAATGGCGGCATCGTCAAACGTGATCTCGCGAAGATTGGTTCCGCGCGGGCGGCGTTGAAGCAGTTCACCGTGGCGCAGCTCATGGAGATGAGCGCGAAGGCGGGCGAATTTTTCCTCAACGGCACGCTGCCCTTCGGCGACCGGGGACACACGCAAAGTCCGCAGCAATACATCGAGACGTTGAGCGGCACGAGCGGACTGCCGCACGTCATGGTGAAGCGCAACATGACCAAGATCCATTTCGCGCTCACGAACATGAAGTTCGTCCTCAACGGCCTGTCGCGAGGACTCGACCTCTCCATCCTCGACAAGGGCGTGGGCGAACAGTTCGGCACCAAACTCTCGTTCTTCCCGACCTGCTCGGCGCTCGGGCTGGTCATGCCCAGCAACTCGCCGGCGGTGAACTCGCTGTGGATTCCCGCCATCTCGCTGAAAACGCCGGTAGTGATCAAGCCGGGCAAGGAGGAGCCGTGGACGCCGTATCGTTTGATTCAAGCGTTCATCGCGGCGGGTGTGCCGGCGGAAGCATTTGGTTTTTATCCGACCGACCACGACGGCGCGGCGACGATTCTGAACAACTGCGGCCGCGCGTTGATCTTCGGCGACAAGAGCACGATGGCTCAGTACGCCAACAACCCGGCCATTCAGTTGCACGGGCCGGGCTGGAGCAAGTTCGTCATCGGCGACGACTGCATTGAGAACTGGCGCGACTACATTGACGTCATCGCCGGTGCGATCAGCGACAACGGCGGCCGCTCCTGCATCAACGCCTCCGCCGTCGTCGTGCCGAAATACGCCGCCGAGATCGCCGACGCGCTCGCGCAGAAGCTCGGCCCTGTGCAACCCACGACACCAGAAGATGCGAACGCGCGCCTCTCCGGATTCGCCAATCTCAAGATGGCCGACTTCATTGACGCGCAGATCGATGACGGTTTGAAAACGCCCGGCGCGACCGACGCGACCGCGAAGTATCGCAACGGCCCGCGCAAGACCGTCTTCGAGGGCGGCACCTACATGCGCCCGACCATCGTACTCTGCGACTCCTTCGCGCATCCGCTGGCCAACAAGGAATTCCTCTGCCCCTACGCCAGCGTCGTGACCTGTCCGCAGAGCGAGATGCTGCACAAGATTGGTTACACGCTCGCGTGCTCGGCCATTACGAAAGACCCGAAGTTCATCAGCGAACTGGAAGCCTTCGGCGAAATCGACCGCCTCAACATCGGCCCCGTCTCAACGATGGCGATCTCGTGGGACCAGCCGCACGAGGGCAACATGTTCGAATTCCTCTGGAAGCGCCGCAGCATCGAGCGCGCGTGGTGAATTGTGTCTCGGATAAATTGCGGTGCGCGGCGCGGGTGAAGCGAGACGTTTGCCTTCCGCGCGCGGCGTTGTTACCCGTTGGCGCGTGAAATTCCTCGCTGTCTGTCTTGTGGGCGCGCTGGCTGTCGCCGCCCACGCGATTGATCCGCCGATCTGGCGCGGGCCGATCTCGGGCGCGGTCACGGCCGACTCGGCGTGGGTGAAGGCGAAGCTGCGGCGCATCGGCTCAAGCGCGCGGCTGGCAGTGAGCACGAACGTGGAGTTGAAGGACGCGCTGTGGTTCGGTCCGTCCACGGCCACGGATGCCTCGGGCGCGATGGTGGACTTCCGCGTCACGGGACTGCGGCCGGACACGCAATACTTTTACGGGCTGGAGGTGAACGGGGTGCTGCACTGGATGCAGCGCGGGGCCTTCCGCACTTTTCCCCCGACCAATGCGCCGGCGTCGTTCAATTTCGCGTTCGGTTCCTGCGCGCGGACGGGTTCGGAGAATCCGGTGTTTGATCGCATCCGCGAATTGCGCCCGCTCTTTTTCCTGCACACGGGGGATTTTCACTACGAGAACATCACTAGCAACGCGCTGGTGAAATTCCGCATGGCCTATGACCGCGTGCTCTTCTCGTCACGGCAGAGCGCGCTCTATCGTGCGGTGCCGCTGGTCTATGTATGGGACGATCACGACTTCGCGGGGAACAACAGCGACCGGCGCGCGCCCGCGCACTTCGCGGCGCGGCGCATCTACGAGGAATACATGCCGCACTACGACACGCCCGCGGGCGAGCGCGACGTGCCGATCTATCAGACCTTCGCCGTGGGGCGCGTGAAGTTCATCCTCACGGACCAGCGTTCGGAGCGCGATCCGGTGGAACAGCCGGACGGCCCGGGAAAATCCATGCTCGGCGCAGCGCAGAAGGCGTGGTTCAAGAACGAACTGCGCGCGGCGAAGGGCCAGTATCCGCTCATCGTGTGGGTGAGTTCGGTGCCGTGGATTGGCACGGCGGGGG
>JBBQYK010000180.1:0-10499 GCA_038208765.1 Verrucomicrobiota bacterium | reverse complement strand
CGCCTGCTCGCGGGTCTCGGGCTGAACGAAGCGCAGGGGCAGACTTTGGTGTCGAGAGACGAGTGCCGAGGGCCGAGTGCCGAAGTTGTCGCGCTCGCCAATCCGCTCAGCAGCGACATGGATGTGCTGCGGCCTTCGCTCATTCCCGGCCTGCTCGACTCCCTGCGCCACAATGTGTCGCGCAAGAATTATGACGTGGCGCTGTTTGAGATTGGGCGTGTGTTTCAGCAACGTGCCCCCGGCGTCCCGCCGGGTGGTGGTTCACTGACGACGAACGCGCCTCGCCAAGGGAGTGATCTCCAGACTCAGAACGTCTCCACCCGGCAGGATGCCGGGGGCACGCACGAAGAGCGCCGCATCGCCATCGCGCTCACCGGGCGGCGTGCGCCCGGCTTCTGGAGCGGCGATGATCGCGACGCGAAGTTCGACCTCTCCGACCTCAAGGGCCTGCTCGAAGAATTCCTCGAACAGTTCGGCGTGCGCGGCGTGACCTACACCCGGCGCGCGGAACCGACGGCGCTGTTGATCGAGTCCGCCACCATTGCGCTCGGGGGAAAGCTCGCGCTCGGCGAAATCGGCCAGGTCTCCCCTGCCCTCGCCAAGCGTCACGACTTGCGCGACGCGGTGTTCGTAGCGGAATTGAACCTCGACCAGTTGCTCGCGCGGCGGAACGCGGCCAAGTCCTTCAAGGCCCTGCCGCAATTTCCCAGCAGTCGCCGCGACGTCGCCATGCTCGTGCCCGAGGCCACCACGCACGACGCCGTGCTCGGAGCCGTGCGCCAGGCCAAGCCGCAGAATCTGGAAACGGTGGAACTCTTCGACGTGTTTCGTGGGAAGAACATCCCCGCCGGGCAGAAAAGCGTGGCCTACGCCTTCACCTATCGCGGCACGGAGAAAACGCTGACCGACGGCGAGGTGAACGCCGCGCACGAGAAGGTGGTGGGGCAATTCAAGCAAGCCCTTGGCGCGACGCTGCGGGAGGGCTGAACTTGCCCGCATCTTCGTCCCCGGGTAGCTTGCACGCATGAGCGCAGCACAAATCATCGACGAATTGCCAAGGCTCACGGACGCGGAACGGCGTGCGGTGCGCGAGAAACTTCTGGAAACTGCCGCCGAGAACCAAGACATCGAAGCCTGCAACCAAGCCGCGTTGGACGGGGCGCTGATGCTCGACCGGATGGAGGACAAAGATGCGCATTCTGGCCCCCGGTGATGTGTGGATGGTTGATTTCGGGATGGTCGCCAAGGTGTCCCGCACTCCTGCTCACTAGCCCTCCCGACGACGACGAGTTGGATTTAGTCACCCTGCTGCTGCACACCACGGCGTTACGCGGCAATCGCTGGGAGTTGAACATCCCGAAGCCATTTCTCAAACCCGGCGCATTTCACCTGCAACAAGTGCAGACCGTATCAACCGTGAAACTGGAACGGCGGCTGGGCGCGCTCAACGATGAGGAAATGAATCGTGTTCTGGAAGCACTCGCGGGCCGGTTGGGAATCTGAATCTTTAGAACGAATCTCATTGCACGCTGATTCGTCAGTCTCCTCGTGCCAAACATTTCCCAGCCATGAAAGAACTGAGCGCGTATTCCGCTTGTTCGGGTTTCAACGCGTTGCGGCATTCGCGGCGGCACGCCATCAAGGTCGGCGGGCTGGGCCTGCTGGGGCTGACCATGCCGAAGTTGTTGCAGGCGGCGGAGGTTCAAAGTTCAAAGTTCAAAGTTCAGAGTTCAAAGTTCCCCGCCCCCAAAGCCCGCGCGAAGAACGTCATCTTCCTCTTCCAATACGGCGGGCCGAGTCATGTGGACATGTTCGACATGAAGCCGAATGCGCCCGAGGGCATTCGCGGGCCGTACCAGCCGATCTCGTCCAGCGCGGACGGCATCCAGGTGTGCGAGAAGTTGCCGAAGACGGCGAAGGTCATGGACAAGGTCACGCTCATCCGCTCCATGACGCACACGATGAAGAATCACAACTCGGCAGGCTATTACGCGCTGACGGGCCACGCGCCGCCGAGTGATGATCAGCGCTTGCGCGACTCCAGCGAGTTGTTCCCCGGCTTCGGCTCGGTGGTGGACAAACTCGCGCCGCTCAAGGGCGGCGAGATGCCGACCTACGTGTCGTATCCGTACGTGATTCGCGACGGATCGATCACGCCGGGGCAGCACGCGAGTTTTCTGGGCAAGGAGCACGACCCGTTTTTCTTCACAAACGATCCGAACGCGGCGGATTTCGCGCTGCCGGAGTTGAGCCTGCCGTCGAACCTGACGCATGAGCGACTGGAGAGCCGGCGCGAGTTGCAGAAGCTCGTGGATGCGCAGTCGCGGCTGCTCGACCATTCGGCGGCGGCGAAGGGGCTGGATGCGTATTACGACAAGGCGCTGGGGATGTTGAATTCCACGAAGCTGCGGAACGCGTTCAACCTGAGCGCGGAGCCGGCGAAGGTGCGAGAGGCGTACGGGCGCTCGACGTATGGGCAGAGTTGCCTGCTGGCGCGGCGGCTCATCGAGGCGGGCAGCAAGTTCGTCACGGTTTATTTCTCCGAGAGCATCGGCGGGCAGAGCACGACGGGCGGCGGCTGGGACACGCACGGGTTCAACAACACGCGCATGTATCCGATCATCGAGAAGTATCACCTGCCGATCCATGAGCAGACGTTGCCCACATTGCTCACCGACCTAGACGAGCGCGGGATGCTGGAAGACACATTGGTGGTGTGGATGGGCGAGTTCGGCCGCACACCGAAGATCAATGAGAACATCAGCCGCGATCATTGGCCGCAGTGTTATACCACGCTGCTGGCGGGCGGCGGAGTAAAGCGCGGCTTCGTCTATGGCGAGTCGGACAAGCGCGGCGAGTATCCCGCGAAAGACCCGGTGAAGCCGGATGATCTGGCGGCGACGATTTATCATCTGCTCGGCATCGACCCGCACACGGAGATTCACAACTCAGTGAACCGCCCGGTGCTGATCAGCGACGGCAAGCCGGTGATGGGAGTGATCGCTTAAATCCTTTCGCGGGCCGCGCCTCACCGTTTAACTTCCAACCATGAGTTCACTTCAGGAAATCGAGTCGGCCATCCGCGATTTGTCGGTGAAGGATCGAACACAGTTGATTCACGACCTGCCCGACCTGCTGCCGGAGTTGGACGGCGACAATCTTTGGAAATTGATCGCATCCGATCCCAGGCCCCGCCCAAAACTGAACGCGCTGATTGATGAAGTGGACGCGCAATACCGTCGCGAACCCGAGTCCTTGGCGGTCATGCGCGACGCGGATTTCCAAAAGTGATTTCGCGCGGCACCCCAGTTTTCTGGTCGGGCTACCGGGCGTTGCCGCTGGAAATCCGGCTGGCCGCGCAGCGTGCGTATCAAAAGTTTCAGGAAAGCCCGGCCCACCCCAGCCTGCATCTGGAGCGGTTGCGCTCGAACCCCCGCGCCTGGTCCGTGCGCGTGACGCGGGACTATCGGGCCGTGGCGTTGCGCTACGAAGACGAGAACTGGGTTTGGTTCTGGATTGGCAGCCACCGCGACTTCGACCGGGAATTTCCACACCCATGAACTGGCGCACTCTTCTGACCGCGAATCTTCTCCTGCCCGCCGTGTGCGGTCTGGCCGCAGCGCCGGAGATTGAATCCATTTCCCCGCTGGCGATTCGTCCGGGCGAGGCGACGGAGATCACGCTTTCTGGCAAAGACCTCGCGGAGGCGACGCAACTCTGGACGAGTTTTCCGGCGAAAGTGGAATCGCTCGGCACCGGAAAGTTTCGCATCACGACTGGGGCGGCTTCTGGTGTGGGTGCGGTGCGTGTCTTCGGATCGAATGGCGTTTCCAATCTTGGTTTCGTGGCGCTCGATCCGCTGCCCGGTGTGGCGGAAGTGAAGACGAACAAGTCGCGCGCGACGGCGCAGCCCGTGGAAGTCAGCAGTGCGGTCGATGGACGATGCGAGGAACTCAGCTCCGACTGGTTCAAGCTGCGCGCCACCAAGGGCCAGCGCGTGCCCGTGGAAATCATCGCCGCGCGTCTCGGCTCGAAATTCGATTCGGTGTTGCGCGTGGTGAATGCGACAGGCCGTGAACTGGCCCGCAACGACGACACGCCCGGCGCGAACGGCGACAGCGCGTTGAATTTCGTCGCGCCGGAGACGGGCCATTACTTCATCGAAGTGCGCGATGTGAATTACGGCGGCGGTTCTTCATTCATCTACCGGCTGCGGGTGGGCGGTGCTTCGTTGACGAGCATGGCCCCACGCGCGGATGGCGGCACCGCGGAGAAGGAACCGAACGACGCGCCAGCCAAGGCGACACTGATTTCTCTGCCGGGCGAGTTCAGCGGAAGTTTTGGCAAGCCCGGAGACCGCGACTACTACGAGTTCACCGCGCGCAAGAGCGAACGCATGGAGTTTCGCGCCGCCACGCGCAGCCTCGACTCGCCATGTGACGTGATGTTGCAACTGGATTCCGCCGACGGAAAACGCCTCACGCGCTCGAACCCTTCCACGGGCGACGAGGGCGTGCTGACGCATTCCTTCGCGAGCAACGGCACCTACCGTCTCACGATTCACGAAGCGACCGGGGCGCACGGCTCAAACATGAATTACCGCGTGACCGCGCGCCCGGCGTCCGGCTTCGCGCTGACGCTCGACACAGATCGGATCAATGTCGCGCCCGGAAAAACGTTTGATCTCAAAGTCACGACCGTGCGCGGCGACCACAAGGGCGCGATCAAACTGGCGCTGGAGAATTTTCCCGACGCGCTGATTCTAACCAACGGTGTGATCGCGGAGGGCAAGAGCAACGTGACGATGAAGGTGCGCGCGCCGGAGTCGCTCCGGCCGGGGACATGGCAAAATTTCTCCGTCACCGGCACGGGCGTGCGCAGCAACGACACCGCGCGCGTCCGCGCCAGCACGGCTCCCGCGCTGCGGCGGCAGTTGCCGCTGCTGCTGCATGCGCCGCCGGAGTTTGATGGCGCGATCACGCTCGGCGTCACGCAGCCTTAAAATTTGCCCGCCCTGCTGTATCGACACTGGACAGTGTCGTGGCCCACGAGGTGTTTGTGGCGGCTGGCGGGGGTTTTCGTCGCGGAGCGACGGCGGAAATTAGCCCGGCACGAAGTGCCGGGTCCGTCGCGGAAAATTCGTTTTCGTCCCGAAGGGACGGCGGAAAGCCAGCGTCCTTTCAGGACGCGACCACGAATAAGCCTGGCCCCAGACACTTCGTGTCTGGCTAATTTCCGCAGCCGCTTCGCGGCCTGGCAAGAACAGTGTCCAGGGCGTGTTGCCCAATCAAAAGGAGCGGCGGACAGCCATGTCCGCAGAAGCGCACGCCATGGAATTTCATCGTTTTCGCGGCGTCAAACGAACAGCGGACTCGGCGGTCCGCTGCTCCGGCGATTTGGGCAACACGCCCTCAAGATGCGCCCCCACAAGGTCGCCCTCCATTTCTTTGCTGATGAAAACCGCCTGGCTCGCTAGCGTCTTCGCCTCATGAAACACCGCACCGGTCTTTGTTCACTGCTCGCGTTCTTTCTGCTGCTGCTGCCGGCGCGGGCGGACACGAATCATCACGTCATCCTCATCACCATTGATGGCGGCGCAGCGTTCTATTTGAAAGATGCGGCCGCGCCGATTCCCACGTTGCGGAAGCTGGCCGCGCAGGGCGTGGTGGCGGAAGGGATGCGCGTGTCGAATCCTTCCATCACCTGGCCGAACCACACCACGCTCGTCACCGGCGTGCATCCTGAGAAACACTCCGTGCTCTTCAACGGCGTGCTGATGCGGCAGGGCGACGGCCTGAGCGTGCGCGTGGAACCGAAGCGCACCAAGGAACAGCTCGTGGCCGTGCCGACCCTTTATGATTTGCTGCACGCGAAGGGCTACCGCACGGCGGGCGTGAACTGGCCCTGCACGCGCCAGGCCCGCACGCTGCATGATGATTTCCCCGACGTGCCGGATACGCTCAATTACACCACGCCCCGCCTCGTGAACGAACTGACCGCCGCCGGCGTGCTGGCCGATCAGGGCAACACCAACTTCACGCGCGAGAGCGGGCCGCGCCGCGATCAGATTTGGACCGAGGCCGCGACGCACCTCATCCGCACGCGCCCGCCGAACTTCATGATGTTCCACCTGCTGATTACGGACGCGCTTCAGCACAAGCACGGCCCGCGCTCGATGGCGGCTTACACCGCGCTGGGCATGGCTGACGCGCACTTGCGTGATGTGCTGGCGGCACTGGATCAAAAGGGCCTGCGCGAGCGCACCACCATTTTCATCGTGGCGGATCACGGATTTGAAACTTCCACTAACATCATCCATCCGAACGTCGTGCTGCGGAAGGCCGGACTGCTCGATACGAATCTTGTGACCACGAATCCGCCCGCGTATCCGGCGCGCGTGCAGATCATTTCCGAAGGCGGCACGGCGCTGGTCTATTTCAACAATCTAAAAACGAAGACGCAGGATCGCGCCCGCGCGCTGGAACTGTTCCGCGCCACCGAAGGCATCGCGGAAATTCTGGAGCCTGAAACCTTTGCCGCGCTCGGTTTGCCTGACCCGGCGAAGAATCCGCAGATGGGCGACCTCGTGCTGGTGCCGAAACCGGGCCACGCCTTCTCGAACAATTCCACCGGCGAAGCCACCATCACGCCGGTCACGCTGACTGCGGGCAGCCTCGGCACGCACGGCTACCTCGCGTCGAACCCGAACATGAACGCGATGTTTGTGGCCGTGGGGCGCGGCATCAAACGCGGCATGAAAATCGGCGTGGTGGACAATCGCGACGTGGCCCCGACGATGGCGCATCTGCTCGGGCAGACGTTGCCCGGCGCGGACGGGAAGGTGTTGCAAGAGATTCTGGAATAGTTTTGGGAGCGAGATGGGGGACGCTGCAGATTGGGAAGCTGCGATTCTCAAGGGCCTCCAGTGGAGTCTTCACCCCATAGCTTTGGCCATGAGGAAGACTGAGCATGAAAAATAGTTGGTCGCCGCGCCGGCGGATCCGGGGACCGGTCATGGATCATGAAAAGTAAACTGGCCGCCTTGTCGCGGCGCTATCTGGCTGCCTTGCAGAAATACTTGCCGGCGGCAGGACAAGCGAGCCTCGCACCGGCCCATCGCCTGGGCACAGAGGCCCTGGCCCTAGGCTTGAAAACGCCCGAACTTGCCCATCTGCACGAGACCGCCCTGGCCACGCTGGGCTTGACCGACTGCTCATCCACCACCCGGACGCGTTTGACGCGGCACGCAGAAATGTTTTTTGCCGAGGCCAGACGCGCGATTAAAAAAACTCATCGCCCCAGCCTCGAGACGAAGGCCCAAGCGAAGCCGCCGGGCCCAACGCTCACGCACCACACGGCGCAGCTCACCGCGACCAACCGCTCCTTGAAACAGGGGATCCAGCGGCACAAGACGGCGGAAGCGGCGCTCCGAACCAGCGGCCGGGAGAACGCGAAGGTGTTGCAGGAATCGCAGCAGCTCCAGGAACATTTGCGGCATCTGACCCACCAGCTTCTGTCGGCGCAGGAAGTGGAGCGAACGAAGATCAGCCACGAGTTGCACGATGACGTTGCCCAGACCTTGCTGGGCATCCAAGTCCGGCTTTTGACTTTGAAAAAAGCGGCCTCGGGCAGCGCGTCCCACCTCAGAAAAGTAATCGCCAGCACGCAGCGGGCGGTGAAAGAATCCATCCATTCGATCAATCGCTTGGCGCATGAACTCGACCTCCCTCAGTCCTCGATCCGCCCGTCCCGACGCTCGGAGGAGACGTCCGGCCCATTCCCCGCTGCGGCGGGCGTGGCCCAAAAAACCATGAAAGCGAAATCCAATCTGCCGGTGGGCCGCCGAAAATTGCCGGCCCCCGCCGCTCGCGAGACCAGCCCTGCGGCGTCGGCGGGCCGTTCGTTCCCGGTCATCGCCATGGCGGCCTCAGCCGGCGGCTTGAAAGCCTTGTCCGTCATTCTGGGTGGCTTGCCGGTGGACTTCCCGGCCGCCATTGCCATCGTCATGCACCTTTCCCCGGATCATAAAAGCATCCTGGCCGAGATTTTGAGCCGGCGCACTCATCTGGTGGTCAAGCAGGCCCAGACGGGCGACAGGCTTTGCCATTCGAGTGTTTTTATTGCTCCGCCCAACCACCACCTGTTTGTCGCCAAGGACGGACGCCTCAAGCTTTCCTCTTCCGATGCGGAGAAAGTTCATTTCGCCCGGCCTTCCGCCGAGCCGCTGTTTGCTTCGGTGGCCGAGGTTTACAAAAAGAACGCCATCGCTGTGGTCCTCACGGGTGGCGATGGGGATGGCTCCTTCGGCGTGCAGATCATCAGCGACGAGGGCGGCCAGGTCATCGCCCAAGACCGGCCCACGTCGGAAAATTTCTCCATGCCGGAGACTTCGATCAAGACCGGCGATGTGGATTTCATCCTGCCCCTGGACGAGATCGCTCCCAAGTTGATCGAACTGGTGGGGCGAACTTTAGAGTCCGGTGACTTGTCACCGCTTTCGGAAGGCGACTTGTCGCCGTCTCAGGGCAGACGGCGTGCCCTCGCCAAGGAGCAGGCGCTGGACGCGTCTGGCCGGGTGACAAGTCACCCGGCGAAAAAGCGCCAACCAGTCGGCGCAATCCAAAGAGTGTCCACCAAGAAAAAGACTCCGAAAAAAGCTGTGACGCCGCGCTATTCAGCGCGATCCAAAGCTGCCATGCTCCTGCGCAAGAAATAGGCGCATGAAGAAAAAACCCTCACCCGCTCACCGAACAACCAAGCGCGCCAAAGTCGCATCCCCAAAACCATCCGCCCCGGCTGAGGGCGTTCACCTCCCCATCGTCGGCATCGGCGCTTCCGCCGGCGGACTCGAAGCGTTGGAACAATTCCTCGGTCATGTTCCGGCGGGCAGCGGCCTGGCGTTTGTCATCGTTCAACATCTGGACCCGAACCGCAAAGGGATCATGGCCGAACTGCTCCAGCGCACCACCAAGATGAAAGTGTTCCAGATCAAGGATCGCACCAAGGTGCAGCCGGACTGCGTCTATGTGATCCCGCCGAACAAGGACTTGTCCCTACTGAACGGCGTGCTGCATCTGATGACGCCGACCACGGCGCGCGGCTTGCGCCTGCCCGTGGATTACTTCTTTCGTTCTCTCGCGCAGGATCAGCAGGAGCACAGCATCGGCGTGATTCTTTCCGGCATGGGTTCCGACGGCACGCTTGGGTTGCGCGCCATCAAGGAGAAGGCGGGCGTGGTGCTGGTGCAGACGCCGACGAACGCGAAATTCGACGGCATGCCCCGCAGCGCGATTGACGCGGGGCTGGCCGACATTGTGGCCCCGGCCGAAGAGTTGCCGGCAAAAATCCTGGCCTATCTGCAACGCACTCCGCTCCTCGCCAAGTCCGAGTTGAACCTGGAAGACAAGACGCAAAGCGCCATGGAAAAAGCGGTTCTTCTGCTCCGCGCCCGCACGGGTCATGACTTCTCGCTCTACAAAAAGAACACCCTCTTCCGCCGGATCGAGCGCCGGATGGGCATCCACCAGATCGACAAGATGGCCGCCTACATCCGCTACCTGCAGGAGAACTCGCAGGAGCTGGACCTGCTCTTCAAGGAACTGCTGATCGGGGTGACGAACTTCTTCCGCGATCCCGAGGCCTGGGATCACCTGCTCCAACACGCTATCCCACAGCTCCTCGCCAACCGGTTGCCCGGCCACGCGCTGCGGGCTTGGGTGACAGGCTGCTCCACCGGGGAGGAAGCCTATTCCCTGGCCATGATTTTCAAGGAAGCGGTGGAAGCCGTGAAGCCCAAGGGAAATATCACCCTGCAAATTTTTGCCACCGACCTGGACCGCGACGCGATTGAAAAGGCCCGCCAGGGTCGCTTTCCCGGCAACATTGCCGCCGACGTGTCGCCCGTGCGGCTGGCCCGTTTCTTCGCCAAGGAAGAACATGGCTACCGGGTGCGAAAGGAGATTCGCGAGATGATCATCTTCGCGCCGCAAAATCTCATCATGGACCCGCCGTTCACCAGGCTGGACATCTTAAGCTGCCGCAATCTGCTCATCTATCTCGGCCCCGAGTTGCAGAAGAAATTGATGCCGCTCTTTCACCACAACCTGAATCCCGACGGCATCCTCTTACTCGGCAGCGCGGAAACGGTGGGCGAGTTCAGCGACTTGTTCGCTCCGCTCAACGGCAAAGCGAGGATCTTTCGGCGGACGGAGTCGGCCTTGCGACCGACGAGGGTCGAGTTTCCTTCCTCCTTCAGCGCGCCCCAGGCCGGCGGGCCGGAGACGCACCCGGTGACGAAACCGCCGGCCAGTCTCCAATCCGTGGCGGACCAACTGGTCCTGTCGCGTTACGCGCCGCCCGCCGCGCTCGTCAACGACAAGGGCGACATCTTCTACATCAGCGGTCGCACCGGCCAGTATCTCGAACCCGCCGCCGGCAAGGCGAACTGGAACATCTTCGCCATGGCCCGCGAGGGACTGCGCTACGAACTGACCAGCGCG
>JBBQYK010000179.1:0-10512 GCA_038208765.1 Verrucomicrobiota bacterium | reverse complement strand
GCGTTGCTGCTGGCGGCGGAACTGTCCTCGTAGCGGCGTCTCGGCAGAGCGCCTCGGAGCGGCGGACAGCCATGTCCGCCGTCGTTGACCTTCGCCAAATCCGGCCCAAAGGTGGGGTGGCGAACTGCGGACAAGGCTGTCCGCAACTCCGTTCGGTTTGGGCCACACGCCTTCCGGCCTCGCTTCGTGTTTTGGCCGCTGCGGCTCTGGAGAGCCGCGGTCCGTCATTTTGGCGGCGCTCTGCCGAGACGCCGCTACGCGATTACTCCGCCGCGAGTTTCCAGACCTTGCCGTTCTTGCCGCGGAGCGCGCTGGTGGTGTTGGTCAGCAGATAAAGTTCGCCGTCGGCATCTTCACCGAAGGCGAGGATGAACTGGCCAATCGCGCCGTCCGGTTTCCCGGCGACATCCAGCGCGGCCATCGTCCACTGGCCGTTAGCGCCCTTGGTTGCGGCGTAGATCACGCCGTCGGCCTTCACGAAATTCCGCGACCAGTCGCCGAAGATGTATTGGCCGGTGAGTTCAGGAAGCGCCTTGCCGCGATAGACGTAGCCGCCGGTGATGCTGATGCCTTTCGCCTCCGGGTCCTTGGTGAACTTGCGGAAATTTTTGTAGGCCACGATGGGATCAATGAGCGGCTCCCCGTTCGCGCCGACCTTGGGGCATTCTTCCGGCGGCTTGCGCGCGTCCTTGGGATTGAAGCAGACCAAGCCTTCGCGAATGTTCCAGCCGTAATTGCCGCCCTTCTTCACGAGGTCCACTTCCTCCCAGGAATCCTGGCCGACGTCGGCGAGGAACAGGCCGCGCTCGCCGCCGCGATCAAAGGAGAGTCCCCACGGATTGCGGAAGCCGTAGGCGAAAATTTCTGGCGCGCCGCCGCCTTTCACGAACGGGTTGTCGGTCGGCACGGCGTATTCTTTGCCGGCGTCCTTCTTGTCCACGTCGAGGCGCAGCACTTTGCCGAGGAGCTTGCTGGTGTCCTGGCCGTTGCCTTGCGGCGAGTGGCCGATGCCTACGTCGTTGCCGCCGCCGCCGTCGCCGACGGAGAGATAGAGCAACCCATCCGGCCCGAAGGCCATGCGTCCGCTGTGATGGTTAAAGGCGGGCATGTCGATTTCGAGGAGCACGCGCTCGCCGCCAGCGGTGTTGTCGGCGGCGAGGGTGAACTCCGAGAGGCGCGCGGTGTGGTTGAAGTTGGTCGGCGCGGTTGGGCGCAGGGGCGCGCTGTAGTAGGCGTAGAATTTCCGGTTCGCGGCAAACTTGGGATGCACGGCGAGGCCGCACAATCCGCGTTCGTCAAAGGCGTTGGTGTTGTGCCCCGCCATGCGGCCTGTCAGATCGAGCACGAGCTTGTCCGCGAGTTTGCCGTCCTTGTTCAGCAGATGCACCTGGCCGAGCTGATCGGCGATCAGGTTGCGCCCGCCGTCCAGGGGCACGAGCACGGTTGGCGAAACGAAATTTTCCGCCACGAGTTTGAGAGTGGGTTTCGCGGCCGCGAACGCGAGCGCGGGCAGCAGCGCGGCGACGGCGAGGGAGCAAAGAGTTTTGGTGTTCACGGTGCGGAGTGTAGCGGGAAGTTCGCGCGGGAAAACAAAAAAGGCTCCCGTTTCCGGGAGCCTTCGTGTTGTGGCTGTGAATTCTTACGGGCAGACCACGCGGTAGAATCTGGCCGAGCCGTTCGCCGCCGTGGTGTAGGGACTCGTAGGAGCGCCGGGAACATTGCTCCAGTTGGCCGGGCTGCTGATGTCCGTGGACTGTTGGAGAACGGCACCGCCGCTCCAGGTGACGGTCACGTTGGGGCCGGCCTGGACGATGCTCAGTGAGCCGGCCGCGCACAGTTGATTGAGCGTGTAGGCTCTCAGCATCAATCCCATCGTCAAGTCACTGCTGCCGAGGTTCTGCTGGTGCAGTTCCACGGCAATCACGTTATCGCCCTGACGAAGCGACGCCGGGGAGTTTAACACCGTGACGTCCGGCTGGTCGCCATCGCCGACCGTGCGGGTCGCGAAGGTGGTCCGGGTAACCGCCCCGGCCGCCATGCCGTCGCGGAGGATTTCCACGCCGTTGAGGTAGATGATGCCGCCGTCGTCCAACTTCCGAGTCACTTCGAGAATCGTGGCGTTGGTGTTGCCCGCGTAATTGAAGTGGGCGCGGAAGTTGGCGGTGATGAGGTTGGTCTGGGTCACCGGCGAGATCAACCGGATGCAATTCATCGGGGTGGGAGAGATGATGTTAGTGAAGTATTGGTTGAGCACGTTGCCGGGACGGCAGTCGATCCCAGGACCGCCCGCATTGCGCTTGGCGTCGAAGACACCCGTGGCCAAGAACCAGGAGCTGTCATCAAACGCGGTCTGTTCCCAGCCCGCGCCCGGATCCACGTCGTTATCCAGATAACGCCAAGGCGCGGTCAGCCCGAGCGGCTGGCTGATGTAAGTATAGACGGGGATCGTGACATCGCTCATGGGGTTGTCCGCGCAAGCGTCCACGGTGGCGGCCAGGATGAGCTCGTAGCCGTGGGACGGGTCAAGCGGATCGGTTTCCAGCAAATAGCCGCGGCTGTTGCCCAGCGGAATGGCCGTGAGGATGGCCACGGCAGCGGAAGTGTTGGTGTCCACCAGAGTGTAATTCCCAATCACATCCTGCGGGGAAGGAACGTTGGTGTTGATGTTTTCGTTGAAGACGACGGTGATGTTCGTGAGGTTGGCGTTGCCCAAGGCATACAGCGGAATGGGGCCGGTGGTGTCCGCGTTGACCGTCAAGGTTGCGGCGCCGCTAGTCAGCGGGGTGCAGGTGCCGCCGCCCGAGACGATCGCCCGGAACTGGCTGCCGGAGTCACCGAGGCCGACGGGCGTGAGCGTGTAGGTGAGACTGTTCGCTCCAGGAATGGCTGCAAACCCCCCGCCACTATCGCGCTCCCATTGAACCGAGGCCACGGAGCCAGTGGTTCCGACGGTGAACGAAACCGCGTTGACGACACATTGGGTGATCGTGAGGCTGGACGGGTTGTTCGTAATGCCAGGGCACGGCGGCAGGCCAATCGCGACGGCAAAGTTGTCGATGGCGAAGCCGCCGTCGTTGCCGGACTGGTTGTTGTCGTCCACCCACATCAGGAAAATATCCGTGCCCGCAGCCCAAGGGGTGCCAAACGTGATTCCGGCGCTGAGCAGGGCGGCGGCGGTCTGACCGGAAAACGCCGGGAGGAGCTGCCAGTTGCCGGCCACGCCGTCGGTGCTGTAGAAGACTCGCTGGCCCGGGGCTGAATCGGTCACAGGCGTGGCGACGATGCTGTAATTGTAGGAAACCGTGATCGCGGTGACGTCGCCACCGGTGTCGTTTCGGAGGGTGGCCTTGAGCACCGCGACGGGGACGCCCGTCGGCTGAGTATAAACGTAGGTGCCGTTCGTGTTATGTCGTGCGACCCGGGCGGTCCCGGCGGCAGTGGATCTCGTTAGCGCCGTGACAATGGCCGAGGCGTTGATCAACTGTGCCGCGCCATCGACATCACCGGGAGTCGTGTAAGTCGCAGCATCTCCAGGCAGAATGTTGTCCTGGGTGGCCCACTCCGTCACCACCAGTGGTGGCTCGGCCGGAAAGGTAATCGGACCCGCGCCGCCGACGCCCACGAGGATCTGGGCACTGCCCGCCATGGGCAGGCTCATCAGAAGCAATGAGGCGAGGCCTTGCTGACACCACCGGCCGGTGCGTGAGCGACCGCCGGAACGTTGAAGGGGAGTTAATGTATTTTTCATGTGGAGACGGGTTTGACTAGGACCATGTTTGCAAAGCAGTTTGGCACTGGGTTTAGGTTTTTCGTTTGGGCTGCGGATATACCTAGTCCCTTTTATGACGGAGTGAAAGATTTTTTTTCGCGCGGAGCGGAACTTTCACCAAAGCCGGTCTAAGCCTCACCGCCCGCCCCAATGTTATCTATCCCCCTTCAGGGCAAAAAACTGGACGCCTCCCGCGCCTTGCGCGAGCCTCGCCGCCCATGACGCCCAAGCAAAAGGACGAGTTCGCGGAACTGGTGCGACGCCAAATCCAACTGGTCGGCGAAGACCCAAAGCGTGAAGGACTTCAACGCACGCCGGTGCGCGTGGCCGAGTCGATGGCCTTCCTCACCAGCGGCTACGATACCGATCCGGCCACGGTCTTGAACGAGGCGTTGTTCGAGGCCACCTCGGACGAGATGGTCATCGTGAAGGACATTGATTTCTACAGTTTGTGCGAGCACCACCTGTTGCCGTTCTTCGGCAAATGCCACATCGCCTACCTGCCGCGCAAGAAGGTCATCGGACTCTCCAAGCTCCCGCGATTGGTGGACGTTTTCGCGCGTCGGCTGCAAATCCAGGAGCGCATGACCTTTGAAATCGCGCAAGTGGTGAAGAAGCTCATCAATGCCCAGGGCGTGGGCGTGGTCATCGAGGCGCAGCACTTGTGCATGATGATGCGCGGGGTGCAGAAGCAAAACTCGTATGCCGTGACCTCCACGATGCTGGGAAGCTTCCGGGATGACCCGAGGACGCGGGCGGAGTTTCTCGGTCTGATGGGCCAAAAGCGCAGCGGGGGGTGAGGGATGGATTAAATTCCGAATCCCAAAACTCAAATCCCAAACAAATCTCAAATTCCAAGCGGGGCTGCGCGCTTGGTTGCATTCGGCCGCTCGGGACACGCTGAAGCGTGAACTCCAACGCGGTGCGGAGCCGTTCCTGTTGGAGTTCAACCTTCAGGTTTTTTCGGCCCGGAGGCGGAGCATCAAGCGAACTGTCTCCATTCCCCTGCCATCCATTCCCCTGCCATCCATTCCCCTGACCTTCCCCTGAACATCTGGCCGGCAAAACAAAGTCAGGGGAATGGAGGGCAGGGGAATGGAACGGGCGTTCTGCCGAAGCAGTCAATCCGGCGGCGGCGTGTCTTGATATTTGGAGTTTGTCCGGCTACCGCCGCGTGAACACGATCACATGCTGCCACGGCAGCACGCGGATGGTTTCCTTCCAGACCAGCGGATGCGGCCCCATCTCCTTCTTCACCTGCGCCTCGGACATTTTGTGGACGCGCTTGATCGGCACCTTCTCATCTTCGGCGCGAAATTCTACGAACACCATGCGCCCGCCGGGCTTCAAGGCGCGACTCATCGCCGCCGTCATCTCGAACGGGTGATCGAACTCGTGATACACATCGACCATGATGATGGTGTCGAGCGAGTTCGTGGGCAGCTTCGGATCACTGATGGTGCCGAGCACAGGAACAACATTGGTGATGCCGAAGCCTGCGAGTTTGTTCGTCAACACCTCGAGCATCTCCTGCTGAATCTCCACGGCCAACACGCGCCCGCCCGGTGAAACCTTCTTCGCGATGCGTCGCGTGAGGTAGCCGGTGCCGGCGCCAATGTCCGCGACCTGCTCGCCCGGCTGGAACTTCAAACTCTCGATGAGCAGTTGCGTGTTCTCTTCCTGCTCGCGCTCGGGCCGTTCCAGCCAGTCGGCCGCCTGGTGTCCCATGACGTGCGCAATCTCCCGGCCCATGTAGAAGAGTCCGATGCCGTTTGGATCGTGGATCGCGCGGCGCTCGTAATGATTGGTAGAGGCGGGCGGCGGCGTTTCGGCGGCCGGGAGCGTCACGGCCAGGGCCAGCAGCGCGGAGATTTGGAAGTGCAGTTGCATGGCGGGAAACTACGCGGCGGCGCGGGGCGGTTCAACCGGCTTGCGGTGCCAGATGGAAAACATGGCACCGCCGTTATTGCGGGAAATTTCGGCGGCTGTTACACGAGGGCATGTTCCGGTTCGCTTTCGCAAGGCTTCGCGCCCGACGATGGATTACGTCCGTCCTGATTTTGCTGTGCTGCGCCCTTCCGGCAGGGGCGGCGGCGCCCAACATCATCTTCATCCTCTGCGATGATCTCGGCTATGGCGACGTGCGCGCGCTGAATCCGCAGGGGAAAATTCCCACGCCGCACGCGGACCGGCTCGCCCGGCAGGGCATGATTTTCACGGACGCGCATTCCAGTTCCGCGGTCTGCACGCCCACGCGCTACGGCCTGCTCACGGGCCGTTACAACTGGCGCTCGCGTCTGCAAAACGGCGTCATGGGCGGGATGAGTCCGCCGCTGATCGAGCCGGGCCGCCTGACGGTGGCCGCGCTGCTGAAACAAAACGGCTACCACACTGCGGCGATTGGCAAATGGCACCTCGGCATGAACTGGCCGCTGAAGCCGGGTGAGAAGCCGTTCAACGACAGCATCGAGCAGGGTCAGGCGGGCTGGCGGGCGGACTTCACGCGGCCCATTCAAGATGGGCCGACCGGCGCGGGCTTCGATTACTTTTTCGGCATCGCCGCTTCACTGGACATGGTGCCCTACACGTTCATCGAGAATGACCGGGCGTTAAAAGTCCCCACCGTGGACAAAGCTTTTCCGATGATGGGCGACCGCACGAACAAGTTCACGCGACGTGGCCCGGCGGCGGCGGACTTCGAGGCGGAGGACGTGCTGCCTGCGCTCACGCGACGCGCGGTGGATTACTTGCGCGAGCGGGCGGCGGACGCGCGCGGTGGCAAACCGTTTTTCCTCTACCTGCCTTTGAACGCGCCGCACACCCCGAGCGTGCCGTCGAAGGAATGGCGCGGCAAAAGCGGGCTGAATGCCTACGCGGATTTCGTGATGCAGACGGACGCGACGCTCGGCGAAATCACCGCCGCGCTGGAAAAAACGGGACTCGCCACTAACACGCTTCTCATTTTCACCAGCGACAACGGCTGCTCGCCCGAGGCGGACTTCAAGGAACTCGCGGCGAAAGGGCACAACCCGAGCCACACCTTTCGCGGCACGAAGGCGGATCACTTTGAGGGCGGGCACCGTGTTCCGTTCATCGCGCGCTGGCCGGGCCGCGTGCAGGCGGGCAGCACGACGGATCAACTTGTCTGCCTGAATGATTTCATGGCGACCTGCGCGGAAATTCTCGGCATGAATCTGCCGGCTCACGCGGGCGAGGACAGTGTGAGTTTCCTGCCTGTGCTGCTCGGTCGGGCGACTGCGCCGGTTCGTTCCTCGCTGGTGCATCATTCCATCAACGGCTCGTTCGCCATTCGTGAAGGGCACTGGAAACTCGCGCTCAGCCCGAGTTCCGGCGGTTGGAGCGCGCCGCGCCCCGGCACGCCGATGGCAAAGAAACTTCTCCCGGCGCAGCTCTACGATTTGTCCCGCGACCTCGGCGAAACCAACAACCTCGCCTCGTCCGAGCCGGCGACGGTCGCGCGCCTGACCGCGCGGCTGGAAAAAATCGTGGCCGACGGACGCAGCACCCCTGGCCCGCGCCAGACCAACGCCGTGCCGGTGAAACTGTGGAAGGAGAAAGTGAACCATGAATAATCAAGCCAACGGCCCTGGGACTGCGGCGAGCATCGCCCCTCTCCGGGGCGCGCGGCGCGCGAGGGAATTTCCCCGGCGCTCCGCGCCCACCCAGAGCGGCGATGCTCGCCGCAGTCCCAGAGCCTTCGGCGCGATGCTGTCGCGCCTCGGGTGTTTGCTGCTGGCCGCGTGCTGTTTCACGGCCTCCGCTGCCACGAAGCCCAACATCATCTTCGTCATCACCGATGATCAGGGCTACGGCGATTTGAGCTGCCACGGGAATCCCGTGCTCAAGACACCGCACCTTGACCGCTTCCAGCGCGAGAGCGTGCGGTTCACGGATTTCAACGTCAGTCCCACCTGCGCACCGACGCGGGCGGCGCTGATGACCGGACGGCACGAATTCCGGAACGGCGTCACGCACACCATTTTCGAGCGCGAACGAATGACCACGAACGCCGTGACCATCGCGCAGGTGTTGAAGGATGCCGGCTACGCCACGGGCATTTTTGGCAAGTGGCATCTCGGTGATGAGGCGGAGTATCAGCCGAACCGTCGCGGCTTCGATGAAGTGTTCATTCACGGCGGCGGCGGCATCGGGCAGACGTTTCCCGGCAGTTGCGGCGATGCGCCGGGCAACACGTATTTCGATCCGGCCATCCTGCACAACGGGCGCTTTGAAAAAACGAAGGGCTATTGCACGGACGTGTTTTTCACCCAAGCGTTGAAGTGGATCGACGCGCGGCGTGCCGCTCCGGAGCCGTTCTTTGCGTGGGTCGCGCTGAACGCGCCCCACGCGCCGCTGGATGTCCCGGCGGAATACGAGCATCGCTACAAGAACCTGCCGGGCGTGGGCACCAATGCCGCGAAGTTCTTCGGCATGGTCGAAAACATCGACGACAACTTCGGCGTGCTGATGGAAAAGCTGCGCGCGTGGAATCTGGAGACGAACACGCTGGTGATTTTCGTGACGGATAATGGCGGCACGGCGGGCGTGCCCATCTTCAACGCCGGGATGCGGGGCGCGAAAGTGACGCCGTATCTCGGCGGCATTCGCGTGCCGTCCTTCTGGCGCTGGCCGGCGGGCTTTCGCGGCGGTGCAGATTGCGACCGGCTCACGGCGCATATCGATGTCTTCCCGACGCTGGCGGAAATTGGAAATGCGAAAATCAGCGAAGCAGGGCGCGCACAAGTGGAGGGCCGCAGCCTGCTGCCACTGCTGAAGAATCCGCGCGGCGGCTGGACGGATCGGACGCTCGTCACGCACGTCGGACGCTGGGAGCGCGGGCGGGCGGCGCAGTCCGCGTATCGCAACGCCAGCGTGCGGAACAAAGATTTTCAACTCGTCTCGGTGGTGCCGCCGAAGCAGGACGCGAGCAGCCCGCGCTGGGAGCTGTTCGACTTGCAAAGCGACCCCGGCCAGAAGACGAACGTGCTCCGGCGCTTCCCCACGGCGGCGCGCGCGCTGGAATCGGCCTACGAACAATGGTGGAGCGAAACGCAGCCGTATCTCGTGAACGAAAATGTTTCCGCGCCGAAGGTGAATCCGTTCAAGGCGCTCTACTGGAAACAATTCGGCGGCGGGCCGGACAAGAAGTTGCGGGATCTGATGAGTGGGAAAGCGGTGGAGGGAAATTCCAAATCCCAAAAACCAAATCCCAAATAATTTCCAAACACCAAGCTCCAAAGCCATCGGCCTCGGAGCGCGGACCGCCGAGTCCGCATGTTCGTGATGGCCTCACGCGAAGTCCGCTACTTCGCCACTTCGGTGCAGCGGGTTTCGCGGATGACGGTCACGCGAATCTGCCCGGGGTATTGCAACTCATCCTCGATGCGCTTGGCGATGTCGTTGGCGAGCTTGAGGGCGCTGGCATCATTCACTTCGTCGGGCATGACGATGACGCGGAGTTCGCGCCCGGCCTGCACGGCATAAACTTTTTCCACGCCCTCGAACGACATGCCGATGCGTTCCAAATCTTCCACGCGCTTGATGTAGGTGGTGAGCGTTTCGGAACGCGCGCCGGGGCGCGAGGCGCTGATGGCGTCCGCCGCCGCCACGAGCACGCCCCACACGCCTTCGTGCGGAACTTCGCTGTGGTGCGAGGCGATGCCGTTGACGACCGCCGCTGATTCGCCGCAACGCTTCGCGATGTCCGCGCCCACGATGGCGTGCGGGCCTTCGATCTCGTGCGTCACGGCCTTGCCGACATCGTGGAGCAGTCCCGCGCGTTTGGCGGTCTCAATGTCCACGCCGAGTTCGCCGGCCATGAGCGACATGAGGTGTGAGACCTCGACGGAATGGTCGAGCACGTTCTGCGAATAGCTCATGCGGAATTTCAACTGGCCGAGCAGTTTGACCAAGTCGTGGTGCATGGGCGCGACGCCCGCGCGCACGATGGCGTCCTCGCCGGCGCGCAGGACGGATTCCTCCATCTCGGATTTCACCTTGGCCACGACTTCCTCGATGCGCGTGGGGTGAATGCGTCCGTCGAGGATCAATCGCTGCATGGACTCCCGCGCGATCTCACGGCGCACGGGATCGAAACCGGAAAGCACGACCGCGTTGGGCGTGTCATCCACGAGCACGGTGACGCCGGTGGCCATTTCAAAGGCGCGGATGTTCCGGCCTTCGCGCCCGATGATGCGGCCTTTGATTTCATTGTCTGGCAAGTTGAGCGTGGCGCTGGTGCTCTCGAAAGTGTGGCTGCCCGCGTAGCGCTGGATGGCGGTGCTGATGATCCACTTGGCCTTTTCTTCGGCGCGGAGTTTCGCGTCATCCACGATGCGGCGGGTCAGCGCGGCGGCGTCGGACTCGGCTTGTTGCTCGACTTCTTGCAGCAACTGCGCGCGAGCGTCAGCTTCGGAAATTTTCGCGATGGAGCCGAGCGTTTCAAGTCGCTGGCGGATGGCGGCGGCCAGCTCCTGCTGCTGCGTTTCGACGGCGGCGGTCTGCTTCTGCAACTCCTCGGCCTGGCCGTGCAACGCCATTTCCTGGGTGGCGAGAGTTTGAAGCTGGCGGCTGGCGTTGGTTTCGCGTTCCGCGACGCGCACTTCGCTCTCGGTGATTTGCTTCTGGCGCGCGGTGAAGGACTGCTCGGTTTCCTGGCGGAGCTTGAGGGCGTCTTCGCTGGCGCGGAGTTTGGCCTCGCGCAGCGCGCTGTCCGCGTCGCG
>JBBQYK010000178.1:0-10515 GCA_038208765.1 Verrucomicrobiota bacterium | reverse complement strand
GCCACTGCGGACTACAAAGGCAGCCCGGCTCGCGCCACAGCCGGCGCGTGATCCCGCCTACCCATTTTCGCCCGCGGCCACATCGTTCGCGGCGAGCGTGATCGCATACGGTTCGAGCGGCATCTCGTCGCCGTGGTCGAGATACTCTGCGCAGATGCGGAAGAAATCCGCCCTGGTCAGCGCGCGGCGAATGGCGTGCAGAAACTGCCCGGTCGGCTCCACGCCGAGGCCGATGTAGTTCAGATACTTCTTCATCTTCTGCACCTGCGACACCTCCTTCACGTCCGGCGAGCAGACGGCCTCGTAAAGTTCGCGGATGTATTCCAGTACATCGCGCCCGCGCGGCTGGAACAAGGTCTCGCCACGCCGGTGCTGGCGGATTTGCTGGAAGACCCACGGGTTGCGAATGGCCGCACGCCCGATCATCAGGCCCGCCGCGCCGGTCAGGCGCAGGACTTCCTCCGCGCGCGCGGGCGAATGCACGTTGCCGTTCGCGATCACCGCACACGGCATCGCCGCGACGGCGCGCGCGATGAAATCGTAATGCACTTCAGTCCGGTACATTTCCAATACGGTGCGCCCGTGGACGGTGAGCAAATCCAGCGAGTGCCGCGCGAAGATTTTCAGCAGTTCATCGAAGCCCTCCATCGTGTCGAAGCCCAGACGCGTCTTCACCGTGAAGCGGCAAGGCGGCTGAATGGCCTCACGGAGCGCGCCGAGAATCGCGTCCACACGCTTCGGCTCCCGCAACAAGCCGCCACCCGCGCATTTTTTGTACACGATGGGCGCGGGGCAGCCGAGGTTCAGATCCACGGCGGCGATGGGCAGTTGTTGAAGTTCCTTCGCCGTCCGCACCAGCGCCTCGATGTCGTTCCCGATCATTTGCGCGACCACGGGCTGGCCCGTCGGATTATCAACGATGGATTGGAGAATATATTTCTCCAGATGCGACGTGGCGTGGACGCGGAAAAACTCCGTGTAATAGACATCAGCCCCGCCGTGCCGCGCCATGAGCTTCCAGAACGGCAGATCAGTCACGTCCTGCATCGGCGCGAGCGCGAGCACCGGCTCGCCCGGCGCGTGGGGAATCCATGACAACATCTGCGCGGAGGATGCGGGGTGACGCGGAAAAAATCCAAATTCCAAAAGACAAATCCCAAACAAATTCCAAGTTCGAAAATTCCAAACCGCTCTGAAGATATGTTGCGTTAAAAAGCGGCGCTAAAGCGACCGCACTCCAAACGCTGGCGCGCAGCATCACACGTCGCTTCACGCGCGAAGCGTTTGGAGTGCGGTCGCTTTAGCGCCGCTTTCAGGGAGCGTGAATTTGCAGAATTGCTTTCACGAGTTGCAACGTTGCCGCCCGGTTGAACTTTGGAGCTTGGATTTTGGGCTTTGTTTGAAATTTGGTTTTTGGAATTTGGATTTTGTCCTCGCCCGCCTTCTTGCTAGCGTCCCGCCCTTGATGAACGTCCTCCGTCACACCGACCCGGATTTCGCCGCGCAGTTGCGCCGCGTCACGGGCGCGTCCGAGTTGTTCGACCGCGCGGTCGAGGAGCGCACGCGCGCGATCCTGGAGGCGGTGTATGCGCGTGGTGATGCAGCGGTGCTGGAACTGACCGAGCGCTACGACGGCGCGACACTCACCACGGAACAACTTCCGGTGAAACAGGCGGAGCTGATGACCGCCTCGCTCAAGGCCGACGACACATTGCGCGACGCCGTCGAGACGGCGCGCAAAAACATCGAGACCTTCAGCCGTCGCGCGCTGCGTCGCGGCTGGTCGACGACAAACGCGCAGGGCGGTTGCGTGGGCGAGAAGTTTGACCCCTTTCAACGCGTCGGCATTTACATCCCCGGCGGCACCGCGCCGCTCATGTCCACCGCGCTGATGACGGTGACGCTGGCCAAGGTCGCGGGCTGTCCCGAGATCGTCGTCTGCACGCCGTGCAATGCCGCCGGCGAAATCAATCCCGCCCTGCTCTACGCGGCGCGCGCGGCAGGTGCGACGGAGATTTACCGCGCGGGCGGCGCGCAAGCCATCGCCGCAATGGCCTACGGCACGGCGACGATTCGTCATGTGCAAAAAGTGTTCGGCCCCGGCAACGCCTACGTCGTTGCGGCGAAGCGCTTGTTGTTCGGGCACGTCGCCATTGATCTGCTGCCCGGCCCGAGCGAGGTGCTGGTGCTGGCGGATGACTCGGCGGACCCGCGCTTCGCCGCCGCCGATTTGCTGGCGCAGGCGGAACACGGCTCGGGCCACGAGCGTGTGTGGTTGATCACCACGTCCGCAAAGCTGCTGCTCGCGGTGCAGAAGGAAATCAAAGCGCAGTTGCCGAAGCTCAAACGCCGCGCGCTCATCGAACGCGCGCTGAAAAACAACGGCTGGCTCATCCACGTCAAATCGATCTCCGACGGCGTGGCGCTGACGAACCAGCTTGCGCCCGAACATTGTGAAATCATGACCCGCCAGGCGGCGAAAGTGGCCGAGGGCGTGGTGACGGCGGGCGCGATCTTCCTCGGAAATTTTTCGCCCACCGTGCTGGGCGACTACGTGGCCGGCCCCAGCCACACGCTGCCCACGGGCGGCGCGGGCGCGGCCTTCGCGGGCCTGACCGTGGATCAATTTCAACGCCGCACCAGCGTGGTGGAATACACGCGCGGTGCGCTGAAGAAATCGTTGCGAGCTGTGGACGTTTTTGCCGGAGCCGAGGGACTCGACGCCCACGGACGTTCGGCCAGCATCCGCATCAAATAATGAACCTCCAATCCATCGAGTTCTGGCTGGTCGCCTTGATCCTGACCATCTGCGTGGTGGGCGGCTTCGGTCTCTTCGCGCGCTGGTGCACCTACAGTCCGGCGGTGCGCCGGGATCAGCTCGAAAAATTGCGCGCAGGCATGTCCACCGCGGAAGTCGTCGCCGTCCTCGGCCAGCCGCGCGACAGCCGGTGGGCGACCGACAAAAAAAATCTGACGTGGACCTACGGCGCGCCGATGAAGCGGCATGTGCTCATTGTCGAATTCAATTCGCAGGACAAAATGTTGAGCTTCGCCCACGGCGTGCCCGGCGAGGGGCGCCGCCGGCGCAATCCGTTCCCCGACGCATGAAGCCCGAGCGCCTCGTCCGTCCGCTCGTCCGCGCGCTGCATCCTTACGTCCCCGGCGAGCAGCCGAAAATTCGCGGGCTGATCAAACTCAACACGAACGAGAATCCGTATCCGCCCTCGCCGAAAGTATTGCGCGCGGTGCAGGCGGCGGCGGACGAACGGCTGCGGCTCTATCCAAATCCCACCGCGTCCGCGCTGCGCGAGAAGCTGGCGAAGCTCCACGGCTGCGGCGCGGAAAACATCATCGTGGGCAACGGATCGGATGAGTTGCTGGCGCTGGCAATGAGGGCGTTCGCGGAACCAAGTCCAAGGTCCAAGGTCCAAGGTCCAAAGTCGGAGACGCTCGTGCAGTATTTCACGCCGAGCTATTCGCTTTATCCCGTGCTCGCCGCCACGCATGGCGCGGTGACGAACGCTGTTCCTTTGAACGCCGACTTCACGCTTCCGTCCCTTCCGTCTCTGAAAAAGAGCGCTTGGGATTTCCAGGCTGCGCTCTCGCTGGTCACGACGCCGAACGCGCCGAGCGGCCGCGGCTATTCCACTGCAGCGCTCGACCAACTCTGCCGCGCCCAGCGCGGCGTCGTCGTGCTGGATGAAGCCTACGTGGATTTTTCCGAGGCGAACGCGCTGGCGCTGGCGCTGAAGCATCCGCACGTCATCGTCGCGCGCACCTTCTCGAAGGCCTACTCGCTGTGCTTTCAGCGTGTCGGCTACTTCGTCGCGCATCCGGTGCTCATCGAGGCGTTGGATAAAATTCGCGACAGCTACAACGTCAATGGCCTCGGCCAGATCGCCGCGCTCGCGACGCTGGATGACCTGCCCTACTACCGCCGGAACTTTCAGCGCGTGATCGCCACCCGCGAACGGCTGAGTGCGGCGCTGCGTGAACTCGGCTTCGAGGTGCTGCCCAGTGCCACGAATTTCATCCTGACGAGGCCGCCGAAATTTCCCGCGCAAGAATGGCTGGAGAAATTGCGCGTGAAGAAAATTCTGGTGCGCTGGTTCAAGCAGCCGGAGGTCAGTGACTATTTGCGCATCACCATCGGGACAGATGCGGAGGCGGAGGCGCTGCTACGAGCCGTCCGCAAGTTGGTGAAGTAGAGAGGGTGGAATCCTCGCGCTGCGACGAGCAGCGTCACGTTCAGCGGCGCAACGATTTCGGTGGCGTCTTCTTCAGGCCGAACACCTCACGACCGCCCGCTCTGCGCGGGCGGAGTTGCCGCAGCGCGATCACCTCCTAGTGGGGCAGGCGTCCCGCCTGCCGCAGTCCCTTGGCCGTCCCGGCTGAGGGACACCAGCCGGGACGGCCCGTGGACTGGGTGGCAGCCGGGACGGCTGCCCCACTACCGTTTTGTCGCAGCGCGACAACGGCCACCACTCAACCTTTCGCCGCGTAGTAGGCATCCACCTTCGACGCCACGTCGCGGTAGCCGATGTCCGCCTCGTAGATCTGTTTGAAGTGCTCGATGGCCTCGTCCGGCTTGTTCATCTTCTCGAAGACACAGCCCAGTTCGTAGAGCATCTCCTTCTTCTCGTCATCGAAGTTGAGCTTCTCCTTCAATGCCTCCTGGATTTTGCGCGCCGCGAGATCGTTCATGCCGCGCTTCGCAAAGCAGCGGCCCAGATACATGATGGCCGAGAGCCGCCGCTGCGGATTGTTCTGCGCCTTTTGAAATTCCTGGATGGCTTCGCTGATCTTGCCGGTTTGAAAGTAGAGCTGCCCCAGCTCGAAACGAATCTGCAGATCCGTCGGATACTTCTCCGCGCGCTGGCGGACAGCCTCGAGCTGGAAGACCGCCCGCTGTGCGTCCAACGCCGCCACTTGTTGATCGTAATCGGCCGCGCCCGTGTCGAGCTGGCCCCGCAGGTGATCAAACTTTTTCAAGTTCGTGTCCGCGATCACCTTCTCCAGCGACGGATCGGTCGCGCCTTCCGTGGCCCGGATGCGCTCGAAGTAACTCAGCGCGCGGTCAAAATCCTTCTTCTGCGCGTAGGTCTCGGCAATGTTCCGCAGCAGCTTCAAGTTGTTCGGCTCCACCTTTAGCCGCGCCTCGTACTGATTGATTAAGTCCTGCGCCACGTCATCGGACTTCACGATGCGGTTGCCCTGTTCGAGCGACACCGCCTCCTCCTTGTCCTTCAGCAGGTCGCGATACGAACCACCGCTCTCCGCCACCTCCTCGTAGCCGCCCTCGTTCAACGTGTGGCGCGCGGTCACGTTCTTCATGAGCTGCAGGATCTCGGGATCGTTCGGACGCACGCGCAGCATGTCGTTATAAACTTTCACCGCCTCCTCGTTCTGGCCGGCGCGCGTCAGGGCGTCGCCGAGTTCCATGGCGATCTCGCGATCCTTGGGATTGTTCTTGGAGAGAATTTGCAGCGAGAGAATCGCCGTCTTGAACAGGCCCGCCTCGAGCGCGGCGTCCGCGAGCAGCTTGTGCGCGCCCGTGCTCATGGGGTCGCCGTTCAGGACTTCTTCCGCCGCCTCGATGGCTTCGAGCGGATTCTTCTTCAACGACATCTGCGCCTTGGTCAGTCCCGGCTGCGAGGCCGCGCCGCCAAGCATCTTCTTGAAGAAGCCAGTCTGGGATGCGCCCGCCTTTTTCACCTGCGCCGCGCGTAAGGCCTGCCGCGCCTCAAAAAATCCCGGCTCCGCTTTCAAAACTCCGCCCAGAATGGTGATGGCGTAATCCAGATTGTTCCGCGTGATCGCGGCTACCCCCTTCTCGTACTGGTCGCGCTGCGATCGGGCAATGGCATGCAAAGGCTTTTCAGGCATGGCGTGAGGTTAAAAGGTTGATCGGTCAAATTCCATACGAATTGCGTTCGCAGACGGTGCGCGCGCGTCAAATGTAACGACCGGAAGCGAGCCTCGGTTAAATGAAATCTCTCCGGCCGTCAGAACTTGCCGCTACCGGCTCGGTCGTTTGTGTGATAAAAATTCCCCGCTCATGCAATCTAACCCTCACTCCCGGAGCGCGCCTTTTGGCGCGCGTGCCATGGCAAGCCTCACCACGGTGCTCGCCCTGCTCTCCGGCGTCTCCGCGGAGGCCGCCAGCATCGGCATTCAGAAACTGGACAGCTCCGGTGCGCTGACGTGGACCAACGCCTTCCCCGGCGGCGTCGTCACCGTGGAAACGACCGGCGCGCTCACCGGGCTTACGAACCAGCCGTGGACCATTGGCCGCAGTTACTTCACGTCCAACACCACCGGCACCGTGTCCGTGCCGCTGGGCGCGAGCAACACGTTCGTGAAACTGCTCGCCGTGGACATCTCGACCAACTCGCCGAACCACTACACGAATCTCCTGAACTCGTACGGCCTCTTGGAAACGGTCGCAGGCAGCGGCGCGTCCCAGACCGATGTCAGCCATTGGTCGCCGACCTTCGAGGGCGCGTGGGCCACGAACGTGAGTCTCTCGCGACCGCACATCGCGTTCGGCGATTCCCAGGGAAATGTCCTCATCGTGGATCAGCGCAGTTCCTCCGTGCTGAAAGTTACGCCCGCAGGCCGGCTCTACACCTTCGCCGGCACGCACACCGCCGGGGCCAATGGCGACACGGGCTGGGCCACGAACCTGCACCTGAACAATCCCAACAGCGGCTGGATGGGCGCCGACGACACGTTCTACATCCTCGACACCGTGAACGGCAAAGCGCGCAAGGTGGACACGAACGGCTGGATGACGACGTTCTTCACCACCGCGCCGATGGGCGATGGCCGGGCCTTCTGGGTAAAGAGTGACGAGTCGTTAATCTACTTTGGCAGCGGCCCCACGGAGGTCACGAACTTGAACATGTGGACGCCGACCGGCGGCGTGAGCGTGGTGCGCTCCGGCTTCGGCGACATGGGCAACATCGTGGGCAACGAACACACCGGCGACCTCTACATCAGCGACCGCAACGCCCATCGCGTCTATCGCTTCACGCCGAATGGTGGCACGGGCGTGCTCACGCCCATCGCCGGCAACGGCACGCAGTCTAACCTACCCGGCGGCGGCGACGGCGGCTCCGCGCTCCTCACCGGACTGAGCTTTCCGCGCTCGGTGTGGTTCCTGCCGAACGGCGGCTACTTCATCGGCGAACACTCGCCGGGCAACCGCATCTGGTATGTCGATACCGCTGGGATCATTCATCTCTGGATGAACGGCAGCGATGCCAACCACAGGCGCGTAGGCGACGGTCAATGGTTCTACGCGAATCCCACGACGCCGAAGGTCTCGCGCGTGCGGTGTGCCAATACGGATCCCTTTGGCAACATGATCATCACTGAAAGCAACTTCGGCTACGTGCGGCGCATCAAATTCCAGCGGCTGATTCCCTGACTTAAAAATGAAAAGTTTATTCCGCCTCGTCCTCGTCAGCCTCGCCTTCTGGTCGGCCGGGCCAGCGCACGCCTTCACCACCAACGACCTCGGCCCGCCGCATCACGTTAAACTTCTCACGCAACATGGCTATCTGCCCGGCGTGCCGGTGCTCGTCCGCGTCGAAGTCAGGAACGCCGTCGGACCGGAACGGCTTCTCTGGGATGCCGAAGCGACTTTGAGCGCGGACGATCCCGGCGTGACGCTCTCGACCAACCGCGTCACCCTGCGCAACGGCCTCGGGAGCATCCTCGTGGCCTTCCGAGGCGGCGCTGATTTCAACCTCACTGCCACCGTCGGCGCGCTGCAGACCACACGCGCGCTGGTTTCGATGACCAATGTGGCCGTGACCAGCGCGGGCGGGACGCTCGCCGGCTCCAACGTCTGGAGCGGCGTGGTGCGCGTGACCAATGACGTGACCGTGTCGGCCGCCGCCTCGCTGACCATTCTCTCGAACACACTGGTGCTGCTCGAAGGCACGAACACGGGAACCGTCGCGAATGATTTGCTTATCAGCGGCCGGATCGAATCTCTCGGGACAGAAAATGATCCGGTGACGATCACTTGCGGCAGTACCAATGCCGCGTTTCGCTGGGGCCAGATTCGACACAACACCGCACTGCCCTCGCTCTATCAGTGGACGAGCATTACGCGCGCGGGCCGCGCCACCGGCGAAGGGCACACCGGCACCGCGCCCATTCTCCGCCCCACCGGCTCAACTATTCGCTTCGAGAACTGCAATCTGACCGATCACGCCGAACCGGTGCGCGGCGCTCCGGGCTTCGGCCTGCCCGGCAAGATTGCGCAGGCCAGCGGATCGAGCCTGACCTTCATCAACTGCCTTTTTCAACGCGCGCGCATGGGCCCGGAAATCAACAGCACCGCGCTCTTCTTCACCAACACCTGGGTCATGGACATGAACGGCAACGACGACGCGGACGGCATCTACCTGCACAACCAGCAGGCCGGCCAGACCATCGCCTTGAGCGGCTGCGTCTTCGCGCGCGGCGACGACGACGGCATCGACACGCTCGGAGCCACCATCACCGTCGAGAACTGCATCGTCCGCGACTGGAACAACCTGCTCGAGGACGCCAAGGCCATCAGCGCGCTGAACGGAGCCGTGCATGTGCGGGACAGCCTCCTTGTCAATTCCACCGTCGGCATCTCCGCCAAGTCGGGCGGGGCCACGCCTTCCACCACGCCGGTGCTGGTCACCATGAACAACTGCACGCTCGCGGGCAACCAGACCAACGTCCTCGCCAACCGCAAGAGCACGGCCGTGGGTCCGAACGTGCATTTCAACCTCACCAACTGCGTGCTCTGGGGCGGCGATCCCGTGCATTCCGACTTTGAACCCGGCAGTTCGGATTCCACGAACTTCACCATCGTTTATTGCAACCTGTCCGAGCCCTACGCGGGCACCGGAAATATCCAGGTCGATCCGATGTTTGTGAATCTGGCCGCGCGCGATTACCGGCTGCTGCCGTACTCGCCGTGCATCGATGCGGGAAATCCGGCCTCCCCTCTCGATCCGGACGGCAGCCGCGCCGACCTCGGTGCCTACCCCTTCGTTCCGCCCGCGCCGGTGCTGGGCGGATCGCGCTGGCTGCCTGGAAGCGGCTTCGAGTTTGAGTTGAGCGGCTACACGAACCGCAACTATGTGATCGAGTCGGCGGACGCCGCGACCAACTGGGTGTTTCTGAAAACAATCTTCCAGACGAACACGGCCAGCACGGTGAACGACACCAGCGCGACGAATTTTGCGCATCGCCTCTACCGCGCGCGCCTCGCGCCGTAGGCCGTTGGAACAGAAGGGAACAAAGGAAACGAAGCCAAGAATGCTCGGCACCGCACTGCGGTCGTGATCCAAAACAACAGATCTTCTTCCGCCCCCTCTTTGTTTCCTTCGCTGGCTTCGGTAGAAGTTCGACCCCACTACGCCCGACCTCCCGGGGTGCGATTCCGCAGACTTTCCAGCAGCACCGCGACAAAGATCACCGCGCCCGTGATCATCGGGTAGAGGTAGGGATTGGCGTTCACGATCACGAGTCCGTTCTCAATCGTCTGGATCAAAAGCACGCCCAGCAGTGTGCCCGGCAGCACGCTGCCGCGTCCGCCGAACAGGCTGGTGCCGCCCAGCACCGCCGCGGCAAGGGCGGCAAATTCTTTCCCCTCGCCAAACTTTGGCGACACCGCGCCGAGCTGGCCGAGCGTGACCATCGCCGCCACCGCCGCACCCAGGCCGCTGATGAGATAAACTACGGCAAGAATAGTTCCCGTGCGCACGCCAGCCTTCTTCGCCATCTCCACATCATGGCCCACGGCGAAGACCTGCCGCCCAAACGGCGTGCGCGTGAGCACGAGATGCGCGACGACGAGCGTGGCCGCGAACAGCCACGCGGGGAGCGGCACGCCGAGCAGCCGCGCCGCGCCGAGTTCGAGAAAGCTGTCCGGCAGGTTCATCGCCCGCGTCTCGGTGATGCGCAGTCCCAGCCCGCGCCCGATGAACAGCATGGCCAGCGTGACGATGAAAGCCGCGACGCGCACACGCGTGATGAACAGCGCATTGACCGCACCGAACACCAGTCCCACGGCCAGCATCGCCAGCAAGGCAAACGGCAACGGCAGTCCACCGAGCGCAATTTTTCCGGCGACCGCCGCCGCGACAAACATGATCGCGCCCACCGACAAATCCACGCCCGCCGTCAGCAGCACGAAGGTCATCCCCACCGCCACGATGCCCGTCGAGGACGCCTGCACCACGATGTTCACGAGGTTGCGCGGCTCCAGGAATTTCCCCGACTGCGCGCCGAAGAACGCGAGCACCGCCACGAACAGCAGCAGCGGCGCGAAGTCGAGAGCGCGTCGGGTGAACCGGTTCATATCCCCTGCCCTCCCTGGCTCTCCGCCCCCAGCGCCGCGCGCAAGATGCGCTCGCGATCAAACTCCGCGCGCGGCATTTCATCCACCAGCCTGCCGCCGCGCATCACGAGAATGCGATCGCACAAGCCAATCAGTTCCTCCATCTCCGACGAGATGAC